>JAZLDV010000059.1:0-53276 GCA_045614925.1 Coprobacillaceae bacterium
TTCTACTGTTCCTACAGCTGGATATAATGGTTTATCATCCTCAAAATCTTCTAAACCATTTTGTCCTCTTTGTTGTTCAATCTGATCAATTTGTACGTTACCTAAAGTCATAACGTTTACGTCTTCATCTGTATCTGTTAAATAAGCAATTGTTCCAGCCACAGCTAAGCATGTTACCATTGCTAAAGATAAAAGATAAATGACTACATTTTTAATCTTTTTCATATTATTTTCCCCTTTCTTTATAAATATTAAAAAAATCCCACACTTTAATTGTATTCCTCATTTACATTCTTTGTCAAACATTTTTTGTAACTATTCGTATGTTTTTATGTTTTTTGCCACTTTCGAGCATAATATTAAGTAGATCCAATTTTTTTATAAAAAAAAGCTTTACCTATAAGGTAAGCTTACTTTTTTTCTAAGAATCTTTTTGCTGCTTCATAATCTACAAAGCTTGGTTTATGATTCACTCTTTTTTCTACAGGAGGCAAAGTCATATAATCCCCATATGCTAATTCTAGATATTTTTCAGTTTCTTTAAAACAATAAAATTCTTCATTTTCAAATTTCATTTTTTTATAAGGTTCTACCCATGAAAATGGCACACTATAATCTTCTGTATTCCATCCTACATAATCTACATTTTTTAAATCATCATATTTATGATATAGATTATCTAATTTTTTTTGTAAAAAATTGATTGTTAAAGGAGCAAATACAACATATGCAACAAATTTTTTTGTTAAAGATTTTACAATATATTTAAATCTATTAACATTCATTTGATTTGTATCAGGTGATTTTTTCATACGATAGATCTTATAGTATTTATTACATGTATTTAAATGTTTAATTCTTTCTTCTTTATCAGAAGGAAGATTATACATAGGGAAGATATCTACATAAATACCATGATGCATATCTACTTTTTTTAAATAGTCTTCTCTGAATTCTGTATTATTTGCTCTTACTTTTGCAAAATATGTAATATAGTTTTTATCAGTTTGAGGTGTCTGTAAAAAATAATCTTCACCTAATTCTTTTTGACCAATCTCTAAGAAACGATCATAATCTTTTTGAAGCATAACAACATCAATATCATCATCCCAAGGAATAAATCCTCCATGACGAACTGCACCAATTGCTGTTCCAGCAGTTAATGCATAATTAATGTTATTTTTTTGACAGACTTCATCTATCTTTTTTAATATTTTAAGCTGAGCTAACTGAATAATTCTTAATTCTTCCTGATTGTACTGCATACGTTCCTCCTGCTATCTATGTTTTATTTTTTTAATAAATGAAAAAATAAAATCATCTTTTGTCATAATTAATAATGCAAAATAAACTGTGATTCCACACACAATCTGTATCATAGTTGACAGAGCTGTTGCATTTAAGAATAGCCCTACCCCATAAGTTACAGCAAACATTATCAGTGCATATATTATATAATGACAATTATCTTTAAATATTTTTAATAAATTTATATCTTTCTTTACATAATAGAATTGTACAGCTGTTACAGCAAATTCTGCAATGACAGTTGCTATAGCGGCACCATATGATAAGAAATGTGGAATAAGAATAAAGTTAAATACCCCATTTGTTAATGATCCTACAATAACAGAAGCAGTATATTCACTTTGCTTATTTGTAGGAAGAAGGTATAAAATCCCCATTACATTACTTAAACTGATTGCAAAAATAATTGGACTAATCAGCATCATATTTAAAATAACTTTATCAAATCCATCTCCAAAGAACCATGGAACAAAATTTCTAGATATAGCCATCATTCCAAATGTAATAGGAGCAGACATAAAAAATACAAATCTAAATGACTGACTCATATAGTCCTGTATCTTTTCTTTATCACCATTAGCAAAAACGTTAGCCATTCTAGGCATCATAACTGTTCCTAAAGATGTCACGACTGTTAATGCGATCTTAATAATCTTTTGTGATTGTTCATAATAAGCAACTTCTGCATCATTACCTGTTAATAACCCAATCATTGTTTTATCTAACAAAGTATATAAAGACACTGCAATTTGAGGAATAAACAACATCACTGCAGGTTTAATATGTCTTTTCATTTTTAAATTCTTAAATACCGAAAACGTAACTGTTTTTGGTAAATAGAACCACATTGTTAAGTTTCCAAGTAAAATTGTTAATGAATGTGTTAATACATATAACCATAAATCATCAGATGTCTTAATAAATACAAAGATACATAAAACTCCTACAATCTTGATAATAAAATTTCTAATAACAATTTTCTTAAATTCTTCTAAACCTTGAAACAACCAAGCAACATCAATCATTGATGCAACAATATCAATAATCTGAATATAAAATACTACAGTATATTTCTTATAAGCTGTTCCTAAAAAATAAAAGGCTATAATACTAATTGCTAGACATATCGCTTTTACTATAAAAATTTCAAAAAACGTTTTACTATATTCTTTTTTATTTTGCTGATGATAAGCAATCTCTCTTTGACCATATAAGTTCAATCCTAATGCGCCAAATAAAATAAAATATTGTGTAATAGAATTTGTATAACTATAAATACCAATATTATCAGCACCTAATACCCTTGAAATATAAGGTGTTGTAATTAATGGAACTAATATCGCTAATACCTGGTAACTTAGATTATAAAGATAATTCTTAATTAATTTTTTATCCACATTATAACCTCCTAGTTTGCAACATTTTCTCTCTTTCTATGCATCTTAGACACAATATTAAATAACATATAACCAGACATTCTAATTACTTTTACAGTTTTTAAATTAATAAACTGATTATATAATTCACTATCTAAACTTTTAATATATTCAATAAAATCTTTTAATTCCTTTTTTGTTTCATGAGTTGGAACTTGAGCAATAATAATAGATAAATGTGCTCCAGCCATAATTAATAATCTATGTCTAATACAATTAATCTTTTGACTAGATAATAATCCTTCTTTTTTACTCTTAGCAAAATCTTCTAATAAATGATGGAATACCATTTCATGCATCCATTTATTTCTTACCATACTATTTATATTCATACTTTGAGTTGATAATGAAACTCTATACATATAAATCATTTTATCCAATACTGCAATTGTTTTAGCATATTTAATTGGATATAAAAGATATTGCATATCTGTATAAAAACAGTTGTCTAATTGAATCTTGTTTTGAATTAGTTCTGTCTTATAAGTCACGTTATGCATACTTACCGATAAATGTTCGCATACATCATCATAATTTAAAACAACATTCTTTTTATCAAATTCTAAATGTTTAGGAACAACTTCAAATGTATCATTATCTACATAACTAAAATCCGTATAAACAACATCTGCATCATTATTTTCTAAAAATTGAATATAAGAAACAAGATCTTCTTTATTTACCCAGTCATCTCCATCAACCATTCTAAAATATTTACCTGTTGCATTTTTTAATCCTGTATTCACTGTTGACCCTGGACCAGCATTAGCTTGAGAAATTAATTTTACTGTTTCTGGATATTTTTCTTCATATTCTTTCGCAATTTTAGCAGTATTGTCTTTAGAACCATCATCAATAATTAATAGTTCAATCTTATCACTCACTTCAGTATTAATGAATGATTCAATATTTTGTACAATAAATTTCTCTACATTATAAGATGCAACTGATACACTTAATATTTTTTCCATCACATAATCTCCTTAACATTTTAATAATTCCCATTGATAAATATATTTCTAAACTCTTGAACCTGTTCATAACAATCAATTAAAATATCTTCATATTTTAATCCTTGATGAGACAATCCAATATTTTTATCAATATAATTTGCCCAATACTTAGCACCTTTTTCCAAAGAAAGGAAATGTGCTCCATTTGAAATATAAATTTCATTAGTAATTGTATCAGCAAAAACTGATACTAAACCATTCACCTGTGCCTCTACACCAACAACAGGTAGACCTTCAAATAATGAAGGTAAAACAAAACAGTCCATTGCACTCATATATTCATGCACATTAGGAACTCTTCCTGTTAGTAAAACAGTGTCTTCTAACTTTTCTTCTTTCAATTTACTAATAAATTGACTTTCTAATTCTCCACTTCCAACCATCATCAAACGATAATCAGAATTTATTTTCTTTAATTCTTTAAAAACATCTAATAAGAAAAATATATTTTTCTGATATAAAAAATTTCCAACAAATCCAACAACTTTATGATGATCTGAATAATTATGTGATTCTCTAATTGTATCACGAATTAATTTATCAAATTTAAATTTATTCGTATCAACAGTATTTCTAATCACTCTAAATTTTGAACTATTCACACCTTTTTTTCCATAAAGCCAATATCCCGCCAACTTTGAACATGCATAATAATAATCAGAATACTTCACAACAACAGATTGACATAATGTATTAACAAATGTCTTCAATCTACGTTTTAAACCATTGGCTGTATCCACATTAGAACTATGACTATGTGTCACTATTTTTGCATCAGAATATTTCTTTGCTGCAATATTACAAACACAATTAAATGCTTCCGATATATTAAAATAGATAACATCATATTTATTTTGACGTAAAATATTTTTCATATCTGTATATCTCTTAAATGGATGTGATAATCTATTTATCTTATATACATTTCTAATACCTTGATCTTGTAATCTTTTTACAAACTCTGGATTATTAGAGTTTGTGATACAATCAATAATCATGTCATCCTTAATTGAATCAATAACATTAAATAAATATTTATTAATTCCACTTGTTTTTGATTCAGTGACATATCCAATTAAAATACTTCTCATTTACATCATTCCTTTATCTTTGTTTATGACGAATCATAGAAATAAATTTAACAAATAAAAATAATTTATTTTTCAATAAAAACAATGTAATCATTCGACTCTTTGATAAATAATCATAATTACACAATTTTAACGATTCACTATATACTTTCTTCTTTAAAACTTCTTTTAACAATGCTTTTTGACCTTTATATTTAAGACCATTTTCATCATTAAATGCATAGTTAACAGAAATCAGTAAAATATGATATGCGACAAAATTAGAAAAAAGAGACATATCAAACATATCATATTGTTTTAATTTTTCTTTAATAGCTAAAAATGATTTTTCATATTCATTAGCATATTGAGGATTAAAACTACGTACTGCTGAACTTGTAGAAAATATATAATAATATAATGGTTCTTTTACAAAAAATACATTTGGGTTATACCCCACACTATTAATAACAAATTCAACATCTTCTGCCAATGATAACGAAGAATTAAATACAATCTTATTATCCTTAAGGAAAGAAGTTCTCCATAATTTTCCCCAGCAAAAACCTACACCACATTGAACATTTAAAAGTTTTACTAAAAACTCATTTATATTCACACGAGAATCATTTTCACAAATATATACTTTTTCAATATGAGAATCATATACTTTATTAAAAGAAGAAACAACAATATCATAATTGTCCTTTCCATGAGAATATAATTTTTCACAAAAAGTATTCTCTATATAATCATCTGCATCTAAAAAGCAAATCCATTCACCATTAGATACTTCAATACCATAATTTCTTGCATGAACAACACCTTTTTTATCATTATGAAAAACCTTAATACGTTCATCTAAAGTAATCACTTCATCTAAAATATGGCTCATATTTTCGTCTTTGCCATTTTCAACAATTAATATCTCAATATTGTTATGAGTTTGCTTTAAACAGCTATTTATACATCTTAAAAAATCATTTTTTTCCGCTTTATAAACAGGAATAATAATAGAAATTAAATCTAACATTTACCCTAATTCCTCTTCTACACATTTTAATGCTTCATCAATAACATGATGCATATCAAAATATTTATACATACCTAATCTTCCACCAAAAATAACATGACTTTCTTTCTGTGCTAATTCTTTATATTTAGCATATAATTCGTTATTTTTATCATCATTCATTGGATAATATGGTTCATCACCTTTTACCCATGTAGCTGGATATTCTCTAGTGATAACTGTTTTTTCTTGTGTTCCATATTCAAAATGTTTATGTTCAATGATTCTTGTATAAGGAATTTCATATTCGTTGTAATTCACAACTGCATTTCCCTGATAATTATCATCATCAATAACTTCTTCTTCAAATCTTAAACTTCTATATTCTAAAGTTCCTAATTCATAATTGAAATATTCATCAATCATTCCTGTAAATACAATTTTATCAGCAATATTTTCTAATTCTTCTCTATGTTCAAAGAAATCATAATTTAATCTTACTTCGATTCCTTCTAACATACGTTCAATAATTTGTGTATATCCACCAATAGGAATACCTTGATATGTATCATTAAAATAATTGTTATCATAAGTAAATCTTACTGGTAATCTTTTAATAATAAATGCAGGTAATTCAGTGCAAGGTCTTCCCCATTGTTTTTGTGTATAACCTTTAACTAATTTTTCATAAATATCTTTACCAACTAAAGATATTGCCTGTTCTTCTAAATTTTTTGGTTCTGTAATTCCAGCTTCTTTAATTTGCTCAGCAATTTTTGCTTTTGCTTCTTTTGGTGTCACTACACCCCACATTTTATTAAATGTATTCATATTAAATGGCATATTATAAATTTCACCTTTATAATTTGCAACTGGACAATTTGTATATCTATTAAATACGGCAAACTGATTAATATAGTTCCATACTTTTTCATTTGATGTATGGAAAATATGAGCACCATATTTATGAACTTGAATACCTTCAATATCCTTAGTATAAATGTTTCCAGCAACATGATCTCTTTTATCAATTACTAAACATTTTTTTCCTCTTTTATTTGCTTCATAAGCAAAGATAGATCCAAACAAACCTGTCCCTACTACTAAATAATCATATTTCATCATATTTTCATTTTCCTTTCTAAACAATAACCAGTTAAAATAATAAATGGATTATATAAAACATTTACTAATCTTGGTTCTGTCATACTTAAAACTAGTACACACATAATTACAATTAAAAGATTATAATCTTTTAATTTCTGTGATTGACGTATTAATAAAAAATATCCTAATACTATAAGCAATAAAATAATAACACCATAAACAAACATAATTTGTAGATATGATGAATCAATATAACTATAATCACCTGGAGTTGTTGCTCCTACACTATATCCTACAAATGTAATCTTTTGTCCAAATAGCGTTATATTATAGTTATTATATCCATTATTTCCTAATAGAAGTCTTCCTGATAATGCATTATTCAATGCACTCCATACTAGATTATTCGCATTATAAAATAATGGCGCAAAAAGACAAGCAAGACAAGCAATCCATGGGAATCCGCTTATCATATATTGAACAACTTTACATTCAAATAGTTTATTCATCAAGATAGTTTTATATTTTAATAATACATAAGCGATTATATATAATAATCCAATCAGAAAAATAAACTTACTATCAGTTAAAACAAATGCTAATATATGAAGACCTAATAAAACTGCAATTGTTTTTATTCCTGATTTTTCTTTAAATACATATAAATAGTTCATCATAAAATGTAAATAAATCATAGGGCCTGTTGTAACCCATGTAAAGCCAAGTGTATGTCTAATACGCCCACCATGATCAAAAACAATATTTTCTAAAATTCCAGTTCCTATAAGCAATGCCATTGCTAATAAAAATCCACCTTGTACATAAACATATGTTTTTAATGTTTTCTTATGTGCTACAGCAATACCACCTAAAACAAATAAAACATAACTGAACATCTGAAAATCTTTAGATCCAAGCAATGTCAAAAATCCAACAATCCCAATAAGAATCACTGGTATTCTTTTCACTCTATCTTTCCATATATAAACAAAAATAATTCCACAAAGCATAAGATATGTCGCATATCTAATTAATTTTAAAACATTATAAACTTTAGGTGCAAAGCTATAAACAGAGTCTTCTGTAATTAATGTTTGTGATATAAGCATTGTTAAAAGGCTTATACCCATAGTTGTAAGATATAATTTATCAATATGTTTATCAAAAACAGTTATAATAGAATCTAGTTTTTTTACTAAATCATTAGATTTTAATTTATTAATTAAATCATTCATACTAGAAACTTTCTCCATATTTTTTCTTGAAAAACTTCGCCTTTAAAAATCCTGTTATTTTCTTAAACATATTAATTTTTTCCATATACACAAAAGGAACTTCTTTAAATGTATATCCATTTTTTTCCATCCATACATCAAGTAATAATTCACTTACTCTTCCTGGATATCTTGCATGGAATGCATTATATTCCTTATCAGATAATTGTTTTTCTAACTCAAATAATATATTAAACAACCATTCACAATATTCATCAGCTTTTTCTCTTTTCATAATAAACATATTAAAAGCATGCATATGTGTATGTTTCATACATTTATCAAAAGTTTCAATATAATCTGGATATAAATCATAAACTACAACTCTAGCTTTATCTAATGTTTCTATATATAGAGTATTAGCATAATGACTATAAATTGTTTCAATATAATATTGTCTTCTTTTTGTTACTAAAATATCTGTATCTTCTAATAATTTTTCTGCTTCTTTTTGTGTTAAAACCTTCTCAAAAGCATCTTTTCCTTTTGATTTACCTTTAAAATGTCTTCTATAATGAGCCAAACCTAGATAATCACAATCTAAATTTTTCCATCCCCAATATAAACCTGTTAATTCACAAAAAGATGGATTTTTAGATGAAATATGTTCACCCTCATCATCTCTTTGATATCCAATAGAATCTTTATTATAAGCTCCAACCTGAACAGGTAAATACATAGAATCAGCAGGCATTCTATATTGCTTATGAGCAGCAACCAAAACTTTAATATTGCTCATTATAATGCCCCCTTTCCATATAATACACTTTTAATTGTTTTATAAATAATGATCATATCTAATCCTAATTTCCAATTTCTATAATAATAATCATCAAATTTACATCTATCTATAAATCCAACATCACTTCTACCATTAGCTTGCCACATTCCTGTAATACCAGGTTTACATCTAATAATAGAATTATAATAAATATCCATATCTTCTCTTTCTCTAGGTAAATATGGTCTAGGACCTACAAGACTCATTTCCCCTTTTAATACGTTAATAAATTGAGGGAACTCATCTAATGATGTTCTTCTTAAGAAATGACCTACTTCAGTAATACGAGGATCATGAATTAATTTTTTATTCGTTAAATATTCTTCTCTAATTTCTGGATCATTTTCCATTAATTCATCTAAAATAGCTTCTGCATTTGGAATCATAGAACGATATTTATAAATCTTAATCATCTTTCCATTTAGTCCAATTCTTTCTTGTGTAAAGAAAATAGGATCAGTATCTCCATTTTTTCTATTCTTATATCTTACATAAATTGTTAGAGGAATAAGCAACATGCATCCTGCAATTCCCGCTAAAATATCAATAAATCTTTTTAATAATATATCTATTCTTCTCATTCTTCCACTCGCTGTCGATATTAATAATATTCCATCGAAATCTCTAACTTTAGAATTAAAAGTCATAGTAAAATTAAGATCAGGTACAACTTTAATATATTTTGCCTTCCCTAAAACCTTTTTAGACACTTCATCTAATAATTCTTTAGATGCATTAGGAATAGCAATAATAATCTGATCAATATCATTATCATCAATAACTCTTACAATAGTAGATAGATCAAAAACCTGATATTTTTTCTCCTTAATTAATACTTTCGATTCAATGCCATCATGCAATTTAACAAAACCTACAAGATTTGTCAATGAAAAACGGTTATTGTTACATATACATCCTAATCTATATGCATTATCCCCAGTTCCAATAATTAAAGTATTTCTTGCTAAATATTTTCTAAAAATAACTCTAATTGTTCTATCAATAAAGATTCCTAAAACCAAAGTAACAAAACATGATAAAATCAATCTAAAACAATATGTGAAATCAGGCATTAAGAATCCTATAGTAATTAAAGAAAAATATCCCATCACTTTAATAAGTCTTCCAAATTCATGCCATATTAATGTCGAGTCTAAATGATAGTGTCGAACCATAATCAGCAAAGCAAATAACAAAACACCAAATCTATATATAAATAGTTGTGGTACATTCATAAATATATTTAAGCATACATATATAATAAGCTCACTTAAAAACAAAGATAAAGAGAATATTAATTCTTTCATTGTCTTACCCCTTTCAAATGATATAATATTTTTAGATATAAAAAGTCATCATCATTGTACTATTAATAAAGCAATTTTGCAATATAAGACGCAAACTTTGTAAGAACATAATTATAAAAAAAATTTTGATAAAATCAAGATAAATTACCATTAGGTATACAAAAAAATGAAAAATGCTATTGTAAAACAATAGCATTTTTTCTTTTATCCTAACCAAGCACCGTTAGAATTGAATTTTTGTACTTTTCCATCGATTGTTACAGTACCTGTTACCATTGCACCATTAGAGTTAAAATAGTACCAAGTATCATTAATTTTTAACCATCCAGTCACCATCGCACTATTTAAATAGTACCATGTACCGTTTACTTTTTGCCATCCTGTTAGCATATGACTATTTAAGTAATACCACTTACCATCAATTTTTTGCCATCCAGTTTTCATAGCTGAATCTAAGTAATACCATTTACCACCATCATTTAACCATCCAGTGATCATATGGCTATTTAAGTAATACCACTTACCGTCTATTTTTTGCCAACCAGTCATCATATGTGTATTTAAGTAATACCATTTGTTGTTGTCTTTTACCCAACCAGTCTGCATTGCACCAGATTCGTCCATGAAATACCATTTTCCAGCATCTTTAACCCATCCAGTTTGTTTTGCGTCATCAACGAAGAAGTACCATTTTCCATCAACTTTTTCCCAGCCATTTTTAACTGGTTTTACTTTTTCATTAACTGTTACAATACAAGTTGCTATTTTGCCATTATGTGTTTTTACTGTAATGGCAGCAACTCCTGCTCCTACTGCTTCAACTTTTCCATCTGTAACTTTAACAACTTCTTCATCACTTGATAACCAAGTTAATGTTTTATTTTCTGCATTTTCTGGTAAGACTGTTGCAGTCAATAAAGCAACTTGTCCTACTTCTAATGTTAAATAAATTTCATTTAACATGACAAGCGTAGGTTCTATTACTTTAGGTTCGTTTACGATAACTAAACATGTGGCTTTTTTACCATTTACTGTTTCTACTGTAACTGTAGCCGAACCTGCAGATACTGCCGTAATTTCACCATCATTAACACTCACTATATCATTATTACTTGAAGTCCATATTACAGTTTTATTAGTTGAATTTTCTGGTAAGACTGTTGCTTTTAAAGTTAGTTTTTCATTTATATCTAATGTTACATAAATTTCATTTAATGAGATGTTTGATGGATAAACTTCTGTCTCTTTCACTTCAACTAAACATGTCGCCTTTTTACCATTTGTTGTTTCTACAATAATTGCAGCTGTTCCTGCTGACATAGCAGTTACTTTACCATCTAATACTTTTACAATATCTTCATCACCAGAAATCCACGTTACTGTTTTATCAACCGCATTTTCTGGTAAGACTGTCGCTTTTAATTCTATTGTTTCACCAACATTTAATGTTATAGAACTTTTATTTAATGATACAGATGTCGGTAAAACTAAAACTTCTTTTTCTTTTAAATTTAAATATGCGTTATTTAAATCAGCTAATGTTTTATCTACTTCTTCTTGTGTTGCATTTGAATCAGCTAAAACTGTTTTTGCATTGTCTAAAGCAATTGCAAATGTAACATAAGATTCTAATGTATAATTATCTGCATTCGTATCTTTAACTTCTTCGATTTTTGAATTTAATTTTGACTTATCAATTATAATTTCAACAGGTGTCATTTCAAATTTAGCATCAGCCCAAGAAGCATGGTCATTTGAGTCAGTACCGTTCTTATCAACAACTAACGTAATCGTTTTAGCCCCATTTACATCAACTTCAATAGGGAATGATTGACCAGCTAAAGCTCTTTGTGCTAATTTTTCTACACCATCTACATATACTCTAAAGATTACATCTGCAGGTGCACCAGGACGTTGGTTCGAGTTAATACCAATGATTGCAGTAAATTTTTTAAATTCCTTACCTTCTATGTCAATTGTAATTCTAGAATCAGCATGTGTTCCAATTCCTTTTTTAAATGTTTGTACAGTTCCATCTACATATAATGAAATAGGATTAGAGTCACTAGCATCACGTGTATTTGCAAAATATCCACCAATATTTTCAATCCATTCCATATCTGATGCATATTTTGATTCTTTAACATAAACTTTTACACTTGCTGTTTTATTGTTCGATGAAGCAATTGTGATTATTGCTTCTCCTTCACTTACACCTTTTAATTTACCATCTGATACACTTACAACTGATTTATCAGAAGAAGTATATGTTACTGTTTTATTTGTTGCATTTTCAGGTAATACTGATACATTAATTGTACCCTCTTCTCCTACAAGTAATTCAATTTCCTGTTTATCTGCAATCACTTTTTCAACTTCTATATATTCTCCAGAAAAGATAATATCAGTTGCTACTAAATTTTTAGCTAAGCCTGGTATTTCTACAAGGTTCACATATAAAACACCATTCTTATTTATAACTCCATAAATTCTTTTATCTTTTCTATCTAATTCATAGATTTCTTCTTTTTGTTTTGTATCTAAATCATATGAATATACATTACTTTGTGTATTATAGTAGATTTTTCTATCATATAAGAATAAACTTGCAAATTTTCCTTCATAATATCCACCTTCATTTGCTTCCCATATTCCTAAATCATCAATTAACACTGGATTAGTTCCATCTTTATTAGATTTATATAACCCTTCATCTGTTACATAATATAAATCATTATTATCAATAATGATTTGAGATTTTATATTTTTATAAAATGAATTATCATATTTCGTACTTGTCGCAACAATTTCAGGATAATTAAAACTATGATATCCATTTTCTAACATTCTTGCAGTACTATTTAAAAAGTTTCTATGACTGACATTATATAACTGATCAGTTATAGGATCATCAAATGTCGCATCAACATGATATAGTTCTCCATCAATAGTGACAATATTCCATACATGTCCCATTGTATTACTTGGATAAAACATACAATCCATTCCAATTTTATTTAAGAAATATTTATAAGCAAATGCATAGGCCTGACATACACCTACACCATTCATAATAATTCCACCAGATCTAAATGAATCTTTATATTTTTCTGTTTCCTGTGTTTCTAATAAAACAGTATCATATTCATAATTAAAAACTAAATAATCATGTAGACGTAATGCATTTTCTTCATCTGAATATTCAGGAGAAATGACTTGCATAATTTCTTCAATTTTCGCATCAACTCTATCAAAATATTCTTTTGTTTCTTCTGTACTCATTGTGTTTGTTAGACTAAGTGTTGTATAAAAGTTATCCCAATAATATATTGCGATATCAACTCCACCACTTATATAAGGAGAAAAAGATTTAAAGTAATCGATTGTTGAATGACTCTTTCTTTCAATAGCCAAATGAGATATATCAACAAAATCTCTTCCTTCTAATAAAGCATTTTTTATTAAATCTTCTAACTCAAACAAGATTTCTTCTTCAGTTTTTTCCATTAAAGCCATAACTGGAGTTTTTCGTAACTCTTCGTTTGGTTCTACAAATTCTTCTATAGTCTGAAATTCTATTTTTTTATAGGGCATAGTTGTGCTTTGTCCTTTAATGGACATAGGTGAAAGCATTGTACATACAATGACAAACGATAATAATAATTTTATAAGTTTTTCCATAATTTTCTACCTCCGTCATTATTATAGAAAAATAAATGTGGTATTTCAACAAATACCACATTTAACTATTTATAACTTTTTTTAACAATATTATAACTTGCTTCCATTTTTTTATAATTGTCATACAAACTTGTAGACATATTATATCCGTAATTTTCAAGATATAAAGCCATAAAGAAATCAAAGCATTTTATCACACAATAACATCCCATAATATGAATATATTCATGATCTGTGACTTTTCTTTCATAATATCGTTCTATCATCTCTCTTGTTAAAATACCTTGATCTGCAAGTATTCCACAATAAGACGCTATATCATAACCAATATCATTAATTCCTGCATAATCGAAATTATTTATATATAATTTATTGTCATACATATTCATATCAGATTGCACTATATGATTCATACAGAATTTATAATCCCATTTATCATTCTTTAAATTTTCAGCAATTTCTTCTATTTTATTTATATATGGCATAAAGTAATTATATCTGTATTGGCTTAAATCACATTTTAATAATAATGATTTCATTTTTTCAATATAATCATAATGCTTTAATGCATTATGATTATATTGATGAACAGAATCCAGATATTCTTTTCCTCTTATAAAATCAATGTTTGCATTAAAATATGAACATACAAATTTCTCAACAATATTTCCTGATTTATCAGAATAGATATAATTAGGATATAACCCTTTTTTATGCATATCTTCAAAAATCATATGATATTCTTCTTTTAAATAGTCATGAGACACTTTATATAAATATTGTGTTCCACCTACTTCAAAGACTAATGAATATTTTGAAGGTTCTTTTGAATGAAATTCAAAATTAGATATCTCATTCTTTTTACAATTTAAAGCTTTTGCAATATTGTTGAAAATATCAAAATCTAAATTCTCAATAAACTGTTCATCAAACAGTTTCAGTTCTTCTAAAGTATCAAATTCAAATATAATACCTGAATCATATTTTTTTAAATAAATTTCAAGAGTTTTAAGATGAGGATAAAATAATTCTTCCCAGTACATTTTCTTAACCTCTATCTGATTATATCTCTCATTTAAAAGATGAATGTATTGTCTAGAAAAATCATCAGATAAAAATGCATGTCCATATAATATCCAATCATTATATCCCTTTCTATAAACATCCTGTATTCTATCATGATCATCATATTTAACATAAGCTTCTCTAGTAGTTCCATACTGGAATACTGAAGCATAATATGAATGATACACATAAGGTTCAAATACATTTTCATTATAATAAACATCTGAAGGACAAATATATGTATTGCCTAAGATATGTTTGACTTTTTCTATTGAACCAATACTCGATCTTTCTTTATATTCATGATTGATAATAATATGAACATGGAACAGTTCTTCTAAGTAGAAAAACTGTTCCATCATGTATCCAACAACAACATATATCTCATCTATGCCTGCTTCTCTTAATTGTCTGATCTGTCTTTCAATCAGAACTTCACCTTTCACTTTTAAAAGTGCTTTTGGCTTATCAATAGATAATGACATAAAATGTTCTGACATACCTGCTGCTAAAATGACTGCATTTTTTACTTTATATTGTTTTAAAACAGTGTAACCTTGTTTCGTAATTTTATAATCATCATCAATAAAGTTATTCGCTTTTAATTCTTTTAAAATTGAATTCACTTTACCTAATGACATTTCACAAAATTTTGAAATCTTTCTTTGTGATGTGCCTTCATCTGATAAAAGACACTTCATCACATTAAACTGAGATAAAGTAAGACGAATCACTAGTTAATTAAACCTTCACTCTTTAACCATTCTCTAGCAACTTCTTTTTCATCTCTTTGTTCATTTTCAACTTCGTTATTTAATTTAGCCATAGTTGTACTATCTAATCTATTAATTAATTGAGTTAATAATGGTTCTAACTCTGGGTTAGCTTCTAAAATTTCTTTAGAGAATACTGGGAATGCTTCATAGTTTCCAAACATTTTTTTATCATCTTCTAATCCTTGGAAATTATTTTTAAAGATTGCTGGTTCTGTAGAGAAACTGATCATGAAATCTACTTCTCCTTCAGCTAATGCTTTATATCCCATTGCTCTTTCTAATTGTTTAACATCTTTAAAACTTAAATTATAAGTTTCTAATAATTGTTTAATACCATCTTCACGTTCTAAGTATTCTGCATAAGATGTGAAGATAAATTTATTTTGATATTCAGATAATTCACTTAAAGATGTAATATTGTATTTATCTAAAGTTTCTTGAGTTTGTAATACAACGAATGTATTTTCAAATCCTAACGGACCAATAACTTTCATACCAATTTCATCATATGCATCAACTACATAATTCATCATTTGATCATTAAGTTCAGTTTGTCCAAATACTGTCATATATGCAGTTCCTACATATTCAACATATCCATGAATTTCACCTTTAACTAATGCTTTATGAATAATATCTGTTGTTCCTAATACTTTAGTTTCAACATCGATATCAGTTTTTTCTTCAATTAATTCTTCCATAATTGAACTTAATAAGATTGATTCAGTAAAGTCTTTACTTGCTAAAGTGACTTTACTTGCTGATTGACCACCTAATAATGTTACAACTACATAACTTGCTGCAATTAATGTTAATACAGAAGCAGTTGCTTTTTTATGTCTAAAGAAGAAATTCCAATTGTTTTCTACTTGTTTTAATAAGAAAGATAAAATTAATACAATAATTGTTACAGGAATTGCTCCTAATAAAATTAAATCATTATTCATAGCGTTAATTCCACGATAAATGAAATCACCTAAACCACCAGAACCGATTAATGATGTTAAAGTTGCTAAACCGATAATTTGTACTAATCCTGTACGAATACCAGCCATAATAACTGAAATACTTAAAGGTAATTTAACTTTAAATAATTTTTGGTTTTCACTCATACCTAAAGCATCACTGATTTCTAAATATTCACTATCAACTTGTCCTAATCCACTATATGTATTAATAACAATTGGATAACATCCATAAACAATTAATACAAATACTGCAGGAATTTTACCAATCCCTAAAATAGGAACTAAAAACCCTAATAAAGCTAATGTTGGAATAGTTTGTACAGCTGAGATTGCTGATACAACTTTATTCGCATTTTTCATTTTATGTAAGATAATACCTAATCCTACACCTACTACAACTGAGATAAATAATGCAACGAAAGTTAATTCTAAATGCTGCATTACTGAATCAAATAAACTATATGACTGCATTCTTATTTCCCCCTATAGAAAAATTCTTTTACGTATTCATTTTTTGGATGGTTAACAATTTCATATGGTGTACCAATTTGTTGAATTTCACCATCACGGATATAACAGATTCTATCTGCAATTTTTAATGCTTCACTCATATCATGAGTAACGAAAACAAATGTTTTATTTAATTCATCATGTAAATCGATAATTAAATCTTGTAAAGTTCTTCTAATAACTGGATCTAACGCACTAAATGGCTCATCCATTAATACTAACTGAGGATCAGTCGCTAATGCTCTGATTAATCCTACTCTTTGTTTTTCTCCACCTGATAATTGAGCTGGATATTTCTTTAAGTCTTCTAAAGTTAAATCCATTTTTCTTGTTAAATATTCAATATATTTCATATCAGGTTGTTTTTTAGATAATTCAAATGGTACTAAAATATTTTCCATACATGTATAATGTGGGAATAACCCAACTTTTTGCATCATGTAACCCATTGATTTTCTTAATTCTAATGTATCTGTTGATTGAACATCTTTACCATCTAAATACACAGTACCAGAATCAGGATTATCCATTTTATTAATCATTTTTAATAATGTTGATTTTCCACTACCACTTTGTCCAACTAATACAAAGATTTCTCCTTCTTTAATATCAAAAGTAGCTCCATCAAATAATTTCTTATTGTATGTTTTCGAAATATTAAAGAATTTAATTTTTTCTTTCATTTCTCTCTTTAATGCTTTTAAATCATCCATATCATCTACCTCAAAAATTTCATTATCATTTTCTAATATTTTTGAAAAGATTTTCACATTATTTAATTCATCTAACATTAATTCATCCCAATAAGCTTTTTTTACTTTTTCTTTAGACCAATTTACATTATTTAATTTGTTAACTAATACTTCTAAATCTTCTTTTTTCCAGAAAGATACACCTGTATATCTATGTCCTTCATATGAATGTCTATCTACATCAATAATTCTCTTATTCTCATCTAAAGTTGCAGTCCATTCTTCTTTTTCAAACTGTTCTTTATAATCTCTTAATAAATAAAAACTATAATCTTCACTACCATATTTTAAATAAAGATTATCTTTTAAATAAATATCAGCAGTTGTTACAAATGTATCGTTGTTTAAATATTCTTTAACCATATACATAGAATAAATAGTATTGTATTCTTTATATTTATCATTTTCTACAAAATGAATATCGACATTTGAATACTTATCTTTTAAATATTCAAACTTTTCTTTTAAATATCCTACTACAATTACAATACTTGTAATTCCAGCTTCAATCATAAATTCAATATTTCTTTCTAAAATTGGCTGATCATTAATTTCAATTAATGATTTAGGTGTAACTTTTGTAATTTCTTTTAATCTAGACCCTAACCCAGCAGCTAAAATAATACTTTGTTTCATTACTTTATTCCTCCTAGTTTTTCATAATGAGCTAATGCTCTATCTAATCTTTCTTTCCATCTTCTTGAGTTATATTCAACCATCTGTCCTTGATACCATTTAATCAGATGCCAAAATATCCATAAATAATCTGTTAATATTTTATAAAGAATATACTTTTCTTCTATAAAATCAATTTTTGAACATTGAGTATAGCTTTCTAAAAATAATCTTTCCTGTTCTTCGCTTAATTCATTTGTTAATGTCATATTTGCAAGATCAAAATACAAATCAGCATTTCCTGAATACTCCCAATCAATCATATAGATTTTCCCATCACTTAATAAAAAATTACTTAATTTTGGATCAATATGACAAGGAACCAATTGTTTAGGATACTTTTTAAATGTCTCATTTAATAATCCTTCTAATGTATCAAGATGTTCATTCACTTCATCAGGATAAGAACAATTCATATTTTTTAAAACAGCCTGATATTCTTTAATCTTTACTTCGATATCAAACTCATCATCAAACAATCTCTTAGATTGATGTAAAGCAGCTAAACTTGTATTCATCTGACTTATCAGTACATCATCATAAAGATCATCTTTATTCAATTCTCTATTATTTCTTATAAACTTTGAAATAATAATTCCTGTATCAGTATTTGAATAATAAATATGTGGAATAATATCTAAGTCATTTAACTTTGACATATTGTTAAGCTCAATACCTCTATCAATATATTCATTTGTACCAACCCCAGGAATTCTCATAACATAGATTTCATCTCCCGATAATATCTTATATGATGTATTTGTTAACCCCCCTGGAATTTCTTCTATTTCATCACAATGACTATTCATGCATTCTTCAAATATTTTCTTTTTATCTTCCATAAGCGCCCTCTGTTCATTTTTTATATTTTTTACATTATTTTTGAACACACCAGTATATTATCATGTTTATAGTCTATGTCAATATTATTTGTACATTTTTTTGTATAAATTTATATTTTTTGAACACTAACAAAAAAGAGACTTGCTAAAGCAAATCTCTTTATATTTTTTTATTAAATCATTACACCATTATGATCAAATTTATATGTTTTGCCATCAATAACTTTAGTACAGCTCATGAAACAAATTCCATTTTCATCAGCATAATACCATTTTCCATCATATTTATACCATTGATTTTTTACAAGTTTCCCATTACTTCCATAAATATAAATTATAGGCATTCCAAACATATCATTATATGCAAATAAATCTATATTCATCGAATAATTTTCATTATCAAAATAATATGATTCACCATCAATAATCTGATCACCTATTACAAATTTTTCACCATTATAGTAATACCATTTTGAATCAAGTTTTTGCCATCCATATTTAGGAGTATATTCTCCTACCCATTGACCATTATCTTTAAAATAGTGATATTTACCATCAATATATCTCATTCCATCCACCATTTCATAATGATCAAAATAATACCAGACACCATTGATTTTTTGCCAATCATTTACTAATAAACCTGAACCATCAGCATAACTCCATGAATAATAATTATGTACCCAAGCATTATAAGCAGTTTTACCATTTTCAAAGATTCCATAAATCTTTTCAGTTTCTTTATCGTAATAACTTCCTTTTACCATTTCTCCCCATTCATTAAATGCATACCATGTTCCATCAATTTTTACCCATCCATCTGAATAACAATTTCCATTTACATAATAATACCAATATCCATCAGCAAATTTCCATCCATTTAAACTGTTAACATTTTCAGATTTTCCTGTCCATGAACCATTTGAATTGAAATAGTAAAGTTTATCTCCAATCATCTTATTACCATTTGCCATAATTTCATCGAAATAATACCACTTACCATTAATTTGTTTCCATCCATCTACAAGTTGACCATTTTCATCTGCATAATAATATGTATCTTCACCTAAGTTAATCCATGCATTTTTTGCCATGCTTCCATCCGCATTAAAATAATAATTTTCTACAAAACGACTTTGCGCCATTCTTCCTTGATTATCGAAATAATAATTTTTATTTTTAATCACTTTGTGACCATGAACTGGTTTATTATTTTCAATATAATAGTAATATCCATTACATAAATTCCATCCATTTTGACTCGTTAACTGACCTTGATATTCACCATTAGGTGCAAACATACAATACTTATCATCAATTTTTAAAACACAATCATAAGCCATTCCAAAATCTTCAGTTAAATAATAAGTTTTGTTTGAAATAGTTTGCCAACCTAATGCTCTATTACCCATTGCATCATAATAATAATATTTAATAGGTGAATATAAATCTTTTACCCATTGATTTTTAATCATTGCACCATCACTACCAAATACTTTTGGTTCATGTTCACCAGTTTTTTCATCATAAATGTACAATGGATTTTGATTTTTAACCATTACACCAAAATCATCCATATAATATGTCTTATTTCCAGATTCTACAAGATCATCTATCACAAACTGACCATCTTTAAAGTAGAACCATAAATTATTTAAACTTACCCAGCCTTCTTTAGCTGAAGAAATTTCTTTTACAACATTTCCATTTGAATCTGTATTTACTAAAACATCATCTATAATTCCAGTAAAATTACATAATAAATATCTATCAAAGAAGTAATATGTTTTCCCATTAATAACTTGTTTTCCATCAACAAGTCTTCCCTTTGAATCTGAATAAGTCCATTCATTATAAGATTTATACCATCCATTTTTCACCATTGCACCACTTTGATCAAACATATAAGTATGACCATCTAAATAGATTAAATCATCTTTATACATTTCATGTGAAAACTCATTAAAATAATATGTTTTATTATTAATTTCTTTTAAACCACTTGCTAATTTACCATTTTCAACATAATACCATTGTTTATAAATCTGATTCCATCCTTCTTTAGCTTTTGCTTTCTCTTGGATTACACCTAATGTATCACACGTATAAATGTAATTATTTAAAATAAATTTTTTTCCTTTATAAAGTCTACCACTTTCAGAAAATAAGTATTTCTTATTTCCAATAGTCGCTTCACCAACATATGCCTTACCATCAGTTCCATAATAATATGTATAATTATAAGATTTATACCATCCAACAAGCATATGACCATCTTTGTCAAATCCATATATCGAATCATCAATATAATATGCTGCATAATCTTTTATCGCTTTACCTTCATAATCGAAGTAATACCAATATCCATCAATATTTTTCCATCCAAAGACTAGTTCACCATTTTCAGCACAATAAGTCTCACCATCTATATCGAATTTACCTTCCATAGCAGAAATATCATATAAACTTATAATCAAACCATTTTCATCTGTCTGATAAATCATATTTCCAATAAATTTTACAGAATTTTCTACAACATATCCGTATTCGAATAAATATAATTGTCCTTCAATTTCATAAACACCATTATAAGCTGCTTTTCCATCATCAGTAAAATAAAATGTTTCGTCATAATCATCAAATTCAAATGTCCACCATGTTCCTTTAATCATTTCACCTGATGATTTAAAACCATATATGTATTCATTACCATATTCATCATACATAAAGGCATATCTGTCTTTTGCCATAATTCCATGATAATCCATATAATAAGTTTTACCATCTATTGTAATGAAATCATCTGTAACAACTTCACCATCTAATATATAGAAATAGTCTTCCCCAATTTTATTCCATCCTTCTTTAAATGAAGAATTCTCTGCAATAACTATTCCATCTTCATTTGTTATATAGAAAGCATCTAAAACAAAATAAGCACCATCCATTAATAACGTTCCCCATTCATCAAATAAATGTGGCTGTCCATCAATTTCATAAACTTCACCCGCTGCGGCAGGTCCTTCATCTGTAAAATAGAATGTTTCTGTATAATAATCTCCATCATCATACCAATGATAAAAAGTATACCAAGATGATGTAATCATTACACCTGATTCATCAAATCCATAAATATTAAAATTCCCAAACTCATCATAGATATATGTATAACTATCTTTTTCCATGATTCCTTTATAATCTAGATAATATGATTTTCCATCTAAATATAAGAACTGATCAAAAAGAACTCTATCATAAGCATAGTAAAACCAATCATCTCCTAAAGAATTCCAACCATTTTTAATTTCAGTTGCTTCATCCGTTATAATCCCATTTTCATCTGATTTATAAAATGCATTATTAATATAATATGCTGTATCACACAACAAATTCCCTTCATGAGAGAAAAGATAATACTCTCCATCAATCAGATATTTTCCTGTTACATTTTCCCCATCAACATAAAAATATGTATTACCCCACTCATCATTATACCATCCATCTTCAATGGCATATGTATCTGTTAATGATAAACACATAATTAAGCTAACACATAACATGCTTAACAAATACATTATTTTCTTCATATTATATCCCCCTATCTTGTATTGTCTATATATACATCATAGTCCTGTTTATTCGTTAAAACAAGAAATTCTAAATACTACAAAATTATTTTTAAATTAACGATAGAAATGATTTTCTAATAAGACATGAAGAACTTTTCAAAGATTTTAATGCATTCATTTCTATCATATTTTTAGTTTCTCTTATTCCAAAAAGCAACATTTGAGAATTCGTTTTATATAACTGCTTTATCGTTTTTTTAGATAAATCATATGTATATAATCCATCTGCTTTATTAAAATACAATTTAAAATTTCTTAAAAAAAGACCACTAAAACTATTCAGATAATATCCTTTATCACTTTTCCATATACCCACATGTTCAATAACATCTCTTTCTTTACCTTGATAATTTCCTCTTATTAGAAATCGATCTTTAATATAAAAATAATCACTTCCCATTATTACTATAGGAGAAAGAATATCTTTAAAATAATACTTATCATATTTCTTATTTAAACATCTTATATTCAATCTATTCCTTCCTTTATATCCATAATCCTTTATCTGATTATCACTACATAAAAAATATTTATGATCGACTATACCTAAAAGATTATTCGAATCATCATAAGTAAGATCTACATGATAATACTCACGCCCTACTTTTACAATATTCCACCCATGATTCATCATTTCACTTTTTACATAACCACATTCCATATTCACTTTATTTAAGATATACTGATATAAAAATGAATAAGATTGGCATACGCCTTTTTTATATAACAGCATACTCGATAAATAATAAGATTGTTTCTTTAATGATTTATCATAGTCATAATGTGACACAATATAATCATGAAGTAATAATGCATTCTTTTCATCAGTATAATTTTTTGAAACAATAGTCTTTAAATCAGAAATTTCATTATCAATCTTATTTATATAATCTTTTATCTGTTTCTTATTCATATGACTACTTATTTTTAGTTGCGTATAATATTGTCCTTTATAATAAAGAGTACCTTTCACATCTAAACTTAGATAGGGAATATAATAGATTAAAGAAGACATGATAGGATATTCATTTATTTTGATTTTATATGATTTCAAATCGATTTTACTCTTCCCATTTAATAAAGCATTTTTAACATCTTTTTCAATCTTTGAAATAATCTGCTGTTCTTTTTTTAACTCACTCACACTTTGAGCCTGAACATCATTTACAGAAATACATAACATACAAATTAAAACAATCATTATTTTTTTCATTATATTCACCCCTTCATACTCATTATTTTACTCTTTAAAAGCAACTATAAATCTCATTTACGTCTCAAAAAAAAGCACATATCTATGAGCCTCACTAAAGTCATAACTTTAGTGAGACTACAATAAATATGTGCTTATCTCATGTTTTTGAAAATATCAAGAATTCCCTGATCTACGTCATCACTTACAATGACATAATTCCCATTGACTTCTACTTGACGTTCTTTCCCGTCAATAGTCAATCGCTTGTCTCTTGCAATCTGATCAAAGTTATTTCCTTGTTCATATCTATAAACATCTATATTCCCCTGATCCGTAACATAGCGATACCCTTCTGCACCATTAACTGATGAAGCATCAAGTTTTTCTTTTGATGAATATCTGAAGTCTTTTGATGCAAGTGCAGTTTCAAAATTTGTATACCAGTCATTATTCGAAGAAGAATCCTGATTTGATGACATATCGTTATTGTCGGATGGTACATCTGTTGTTCCATTTCCATTTTGTGTGTCGTTGGACGTATCATTTGTTGTACATCCTGACAAAAGCGATACTAATAATAAAAACGCTAATATTTTTTTCATTGTTTAACCTCCGTTTTTATTTTGTTCATATTTATTTAATTTATACATAGTATTATTGAAAAGCATAAAAAAGAAGAGTATGATTTAAATTAAATTTTAAAGAAGGTGAAAAGATGAAAGAATCAAAATCAATGAAAGAATTTTTCAAACTATCTTTTGGAGAAGAAATAGGAAATGCAGTAAGTCATGGTAGTATGGCTTTATTATTGTTATTGGGATTGCCTGCAGTGAGTGTTTATTCTTTTTTAAGAGGTGGTGTATTACGTAGTTTTGGTGTCAGTCTTTATGTGATTTGTATTTTTTTGATGTTTTTAATTTCTTGTATTTACCATACAATGGACTATACTTCCACGCAAAAATATATATTTAGAAAATTAGACCATATCTGTATATATCTTGCGATTGCTGGAAGCTATACTCCTATTATCCTTTGTCTTGTTCAAGGAACTATGGGATATATTGTTGTTATTGGAGAGTGGATTGCTGTAATAGCAGGTATTTTATTAAAAAGTATCAGTTCTAAATCACATCCTATTTTATCTATGTCGATTTATATGTGTATGGGATGGGCTGCTATTTTAATTTTACCTTCATTACTTGCTAAAGCATCTTTTGCTTTTTTAAGTCTAATTGTTGGTGGTGGCGTTCTTTATACAATCGGTGCTTACTTCTATTCACATCCAGAACATCCTTATTTTCATTTTATCTGGCATATATGTATTGTTATTGCAAGTTTACTACATTTTATTGCGATTGTCTTTATAATGTAAAACAAGGTAGAGCTGAATTATATCAGTTCTACCTTGTTTTTGTATAAAGTTCATATCAAATAATGATTACATATTTAATTCATATATAGATAATGCTTTTTGAATATGATAATCATAAATATGCTGATCTTTAGATGTATCAATTGTTTCACATATTTCTAGTTCTAATAATATTTTTTTAGCAATTTCATAATGTTCTTCTAATTTAGAAACTGCTTCTCTTTTATTTTTATTAATAATAATTTCTTGTCTGTATAAATGAATTTCATTTCTTGCTAATTGTAATTTATCTTTAAATTCTTTTAATGAAATCTGTTTATATTGTCTTAATTCATTAATAATCATATCCATTTCTTGCCATAACAGATCACTTGTTTTATTTAATCTATCTAATGTAGAATATGGGAATATTGTCATATTAACAATAAATGATATCGAAGCACCAATTAAAGTATCCATTGTTCTATAGAATCCATAATACATTGGTGTTTTATCAGTATGAACCATAATTGCGATCATTACAATACCACCTATTGTAATAGCACCTTGTAATTTAAGATAATTACATATCTGAATAAGAATAATGACTCCTACCCCACATAAAAGTGCATTTCCTCTATCAATAAATGATAATCCAATCCCAATACATGCACCTAAAAAAGTACCAAATACTCTATTTCTTCCCATTTTCAATGAATTTGTCATTGTTTTATCCATTGATATAATGGCTGTCATCCCCATAAAGAATGGATATTGAAAATTAAATATTTTTGCTAATATAACAGATAATGTTACAGCTATTGCAGTTTTTACTGTTCTTAATCCTATTTTCATACACTTCACCTCTAACAATAGCCATTATACTCTTTTTTTCAAAAATTAAAATTGATTTTTTGACCAATTATTCACTAATTGATCAATATAATGAATACTCATATCTTCAAAACACTCTCCACTTATAACATCAACTAAAAAATAATGCTTATCATCTCTTTGAATCATTGTTAAACCATAATAATATAATCTATTCATTAATATATCCATATAAAAACCTCCTATTTCAATATATGAAATAGAAGGTTTTGTATTCTATAAATCTTTTATAATCCTTTGTCCATTTTGTTTCACAATTTTACCAGGTACACCTACAACTGTACAATTATCTGGAACATCTTTTAAAACAATACTCGAAGCCCCTACAATAGAATTGTTTCCAATTGTAATATCACCAATAATTTTAGCCCCTGCACTTATCATAACATTATTTTTTAAAGTCGGATGTCTTTTCTTTGTATGATGACCAGTTCCTACTCCACCTAATGTTACGCCCTGATATAAAGTACAATCATCTCCAATGATTGTTGTTTCACCAATCACAACACCCATTCCATGATCGATGAATAATCTTTTGCCAATTGTTGCACCAGGATGTATTTCTATTCCTGTTAAAAATCTTGCAAACTGACTTAAGAACCTTGCTAAAATCAAAAAATGATGTGTCCACAAAAAATGATTTATTCTATAAAAAAACATAGCATGCACACCTGGATAATTTAATATAATATTAAATTTATTAATTGCTGCTGGATCTTCTTCTAAAATCTTATCTAAAATATTTTTTTCTTTCATTCAGGTCCCTCCCATTCGTTATTTAAACACATATATATCTTTTTATCAAAAGATATACTCTATAGTATTCAAAAAAAACATGGGTGAACCCATGTTAGTTAAATGGAAATATTTTTTTTGTTACATTATAAATTGTAGTAATTGCTTTATTACCTAATGGAGAAGAAAATTTAGATATTTTACCTACCAATGATTTATCCATTTCTTTAAATAAATCCATATCTTTTTCTCTAATATAATTCCATAATTCTTCTTTCATTAATAAATGTTCTTCAGTTCCTGATTTAGTTAATAAAACGATTGAAACAGAAGTAATCATAGTTAAATATTTAATCATATAATTTCTTAATTTTCTGCTCTTTATAGACATTACATCAACTGAATCAATCATTAATTTATTCACTCTTAATTGCTGATCTAATCTAGAAATCATAATTTTTTCATTAACAGACTGATCTTCTCTTCCAATATAATATCTATATAAATCTATATTCATATAATACATTGTTTTAACATGAGGTAAAGGAATATATACAAATAAATTATCTACATAGAACGTATGTTTAGGTAACACTAAATGACAATCTCTTAACAATTGTGTTTTATAAA
This sequence comes from Coprobacillaceae bacterium, assembly GCA_045614925.1. Classification (GTDB taxonomy): domain Bacteria; phylum Bacillota_I; class Bacilli_A; order Erysipelotrichales; family Coprobacillaceae; genus JAZLDV01. The sequence goes on from JAZLDV010000059.1 coordinate 28,012, forward strand.
TAACACTATGCATTAACAGATTTTGCTGTGGTTTAAAATATCCAACATTATGCCATCCAAAGATTTTATTTTCTGGTAAAGTATGTACATAGTTAATAACAACCTGTTTATTCTCACTAGGCTTTTCATAAACATAATTTGCAATAAACATATCTACATCCTGATTTGTTTCATGCATATGTTTAATTGTATCTACCATTTTTACTAAAGCACTGCGTTCTAGCCAGTCATCACTATCTAATACCTTAAAATATAATCCTGAAGCATTTTTAAGACCAGTATTAACAGCTTCACCATGTCCGCCATTAACTTGTGATACATACTTGATTGTATCTGGATATTTTGAAGCATAGTCTTCACCTATGCGATCTGTTTCATCTTTTGAACCATCGTTAACAATAATAATTTCAATTTCATCTTTTAAAATCAGACAAGATTCTATTGCATTATGCATATATTCTTGTGAATTATAACACGGAATAGCTACTGATAAATATTTCATAAAATTCACTCCTTCAAGTTCCTTTTCATCATTATACAATTTTATAACATATTAAGGAATATATTTTCTCTTAAAAAAATAGTGAAGTAAAATCACTATTTTTTTGCTTCTAACAATTCTAAAAATTCATTTTCATGAACAATTCGAATATCCTGCCCTGCTTTCATTAGCTTTAAAGCCTTTTGAACTTTTTTATTTTCTTTTCCAAATCTTACTTTCTGATATCCTTTTTCACCAATCACAAGAAAATTAGTTTGTGTACTTACCTGATTGGCTGGTAAACCTGCAGCCTGCTTTGTTTTTTCTTCTAAAATTTCTTTTGGAATTGTCAGTTTTCCTGTAAAGCAGACAGATTGATGATATAAGAAAGAATCTTTTTTCTTACTCATTTCTGATAAATGAGGTGCTATTTCTGCTGAAATAATATTTCTATAATAGTTTTCTCTCATTTCTCCAAATTCAAGATCAAACTTTTCATGAAGTTCTCTAATTCCTTCAACTTCTTCTTGTTTATACATTTCTGTTAAAATATGCGCACATGCTAAAGCATCTCCTAAAGCATGATGAGCTTCAAATACAAATCCTATTTTAAGTGACAATTCTGCCACATTATATTTTTGTAAATTTGGATATACAAGATGTGCTAATACATTTGTACAAGACATCTGTAATTTAGGATAAGGAATTTTATTTTGTTTTAAGACTTCTCTTAAATACATCATATCTCCTTGAATATCGTGAGAAACTACGATACGATTTTCAAAGAAATGTTTAATATCCTGCCAAACTGCTTTAAAAGGTCTTTCTTTAATTAAATGATTAGGTCTAATTTTATGAACCTTATAACGATAAGGATCAAAACTTAAATTTCTAGGTTTAATTAAAGAATAATAAGAATCAGTCATCTTATTTCCTTCTAACTCAACTATCCCAATTGCACAGACACTTGTAGGATCTTGATTTAACACTTCTATATCGAAAATTGTAATTTTTTCACTCATTCAATTCCTACCGCCTTCTTTGCTAATAAATCTGCCATTTCATTAAATGTATCACCACTATGTGCCAATACTTTAACAAATTCTATATTAATACTCTTACGACTTTCTTCAATAAACTTTACATAAGCCTGAGTTCCACTTTTATTTGCTTTCCATACCTTATTCGCCCATTTTTCAATACCTTCATAATCATAATAAATACAGATTAACGGATACTGATGTTCAATTGCATAACGAATAGCCATAGTACTTCCTGCAATCTCTCCAGCAACATTTCTCATACTTACATAATCTTCATGGTCACCTTTTCCATAGTACTTACCAACAACTTTGTTTCCATCAATAAGTACACATCCATAACCATATTCTTTTGTCTTTATATTGTAACTACCATCTACATAAGCAACTAAGCCATGTAAATCATAGTTCATTTCTTTTTTACCGCTAATAAAATCATTAGCTTCTTGCTCTGTAGAAAAACTTTTATAAATGGCACCTTTATAGCCTTTTACCTGTTCTTCACATTCACTCCACGAAGAAAAAACACCAGTCTTTCTGCCAGCCTTAACAGCATAATATTTGCCCATAATATCACTCCACGCCCCATTATAATGGTAAAATATGAATTTTGCTAGTAAAATTCATATTTTTTTCATATTTATGAAGTATTTTATTTTTATCTACATATTTTATTACAATTACTGTAAAATATAAGTGTAAGGGATGTGTTTTTATGAAATGTTTGTTTATAATTAATCCCAGTTCTGGGACAAAAGTTATACAAAAAAATTTAAATGTAATTATAGGTGATTTAGTATTAAAACAGATTGTTAATCACATAGATACTTTCTATACAGAGAAAAAAAATGATGCTTATTATCATTGTTTATCATTAAACAATGATGATTATGATTTTATTGTATCAGTTGGCGGAGATGGAACAGTCAATGAAGTCATTAGTGGACTCGTTGAAAAAGGATTAAAAATTCCTCTAGCTATATTACCAGGAGGAACTGTTAATGATTTTTCTAATCATCTTCAGCTTCCTACATCTACAAATGCTTTTTGTGATATGATTGAAAATATGAAAACAATACCTGTTGATATTGGGAAAGTCAATGATGGGTATTTTGTTAATGTAATTGCAGGAGGTATGTTTAGTGATATTGCATTCCACGTTTCAAAAGAAGATAAGGAAAAATATGGTCCACTAGCATACTACATGAGTGGTATTAGACAGTTGCCTATTCAGCTTAATACAAACATTCACTTGAAAGTAACTGCTGATGGTGAAACTTTTGAAGAAGATGCACGATTATTTATGGTGACAAATACTTCACAGGTAGGAGGTTTTAAAGGGATTACGCCTAAAGCTAATATCAGAGATGGTCAAATGGATTTATTAATTATTAAAACTTGTAACACAGCAGAGATGTTATCAATTATAAAAGATTATACATTTAATACTTTAAATACTTGTAATTTTGTACGCTATGTTCAAGCAAAAGAGATGACAATTGAATGTGATAAAAGTATTATTTATGATGTAGATGGAGAAATTGGAGAACAGTTTCCTATTCGTCTTTCAATGAAAAAAGAAGCAGTTAATATTATTATTCCATAATAAAAAGAGGATTATCTCCTCTTTTTTATCTTTGTGGAATAATAATAGCTCCTGCTATATACATAAGTACACCAACACCTGAAGCCAGCGATAAAAATACTGTTGCTAAACGTACTAATGTAGGATCCACTTCAAAATATTCTGCCACACCTGCACAAACACCTGCAAGTTTGACATCTGTCGATGATCTATATAATCTTTTCATAGTTATCCTCCTTAACAAAAAAAGAAAGAGCAAGTCTTTCTCTTTAAATTATTTTGTGTATGCTTCGTAAGCAATATCAAAGATTTTTTGTGCATTGAATGTTCTGAAATCTTCTTCATCAATTAAAATAACTTTTTTGTTTGGATCTAATGCTTGAATTTTTTCATAAGCAGATCTTAATTGTGGTTCAACTAAAACAACATCAGCTAATTCAATTGAGTATTCTACTGCAACTTGAGATGCAGACCAAACTGTTGCGTCTACTCTTCTTCTAGAAGCAGCGTCTTTTAAACGTGATGAGAATAAAGTAGAAGTTACACCAGCTACACAACATAATAAAATTTTCATATTTAAGTCCTCCTTAATTCTTGTTATTATTTTAACATATCATATATAATAATACACGATTTTTTTTCAAAAATCACTACTTTCTTAAAGCATCCTTCATTCCTTTTAAAATAACTTTTCTTGCTTCAACTGCAGCTTCTTTTTCTAAAGATTCTAAGCCTTTTAAAGGATATTCCATACCTAAACTTTCGTATTTAGCAACACCCATAGTATGATATGGAAGAACATCTAATGCTTTAATATTTTTTAACTCAGCAATAAATTGTCCTAAACGATATAAGTATTCATCTTTTAACGTAATTCCAGGAACGACTACGTGTCTAATCCAAATATCAATATTTTTACTATCTACATATTTAGCAAATTTTAAAATATTTGTATTTTCCTGTTTTGTTAGTTTCACATGTTCCTCAGGATCAATATGTTTAATATCTAACATAATCAAACTTGTAACTTCTAACAATTTATCTAACTTCTTTAAATAATCAGGATTTTCATTAAATGTAATACCAGATGTATCTAAAGTTGTATGAATTCCTAATTCTTTACATTTTGTAAATAATTCAGTTAAAAAATCAATTTGTAATAGTGGTTCACCACCTGTACAAGTTATTCCACCACTCTTATAAAAATGTCTCTTTTTATCATATTCTTCAAGAATTTCTTCAACACTCATCATCTCACCAGTATTTGGCTGCCAAGTATCTGGATTATGACAATATAAGCAACGCATTGGACATCCTTGTAAGAATACAACTAATCTTATTCCTGGACCGTCAACAGTTCCACAGCTTTCTAAAGAATGTACATAACCTTTCATAAAATCACCATCTTTCTATAATATTCTAGCATATTTTTTCAAAAATATCATAGAATATGAAATATATTATCAAAAAGGCACTCCAATGGAGTGCCCTTATCATTATTACATTTCTCCGTGGAATGTACGTGAAATTACGTCATCTTGTTGTTCTTTTGTTAATTTAACAAAGTTAACAGCATATCCTGATACACGGATAGTTAATTGTGGATATTTTTCTGGATGTTTTTGAGCATCTAATAAAGTTTCTTTATTTAATACGTTAACGTTTAAGTGATGTCCACCTTGTTCAACGTATGCATCTAACATACCAGCTAAGTTATCGATTTGTTGTTGATTTGTTGCCATTGTATAAGCCTCCTATTAATATTCATCATCTAAGTCATCAATTCTTAAATTAGGAATTTTGCAGGCAGTATCTCCATGTTCGCAATCCATTCCTGTTTCAACTGTGACTTGATCCATTTCAATATGAGCATTTTCATCTCTATTAACTTGAACGTTAATACGATTTGTCCCTTCACTCATACGCCCATCAAGCATTTTAATTAAATCATCAATTTCTTTTTGAGTAGGCATAATATTATTCACCTTTGATAGATTCGATATCTAAATCTCCAGCAAATACAGTATCATCTTTACCTAATGCACCTGGAATTACAGTAAATGTATTTGAAATACCATCTTGTGCATCTTTGAATGGTAATTTAGATACAGATGCTAATGAAGAAATTGCACCTTTTTTATCTCTACCATGCATTGGGTTAGCACCTGGAGCGAATGGTTGTCCAGCTTTTCTTCCATCTGGAGTATTTCCTGTAGCTTTACCATAAACTACGTTAGAAGTAATTGTTAAGATAGAAGTTGTTGGAACTGAGTTTCTATAAGTATGATGTTGACGGATCATGTTCATGAATGTTTCAACTAACCATTGAGCGATTTCATCAGCTCTGTCATCATCGTTACCATAAGTAGGGAAATCTCCTTCTACTTCGTAATCTACAACGATTCCATCTTCATCTCTGATACATTTAACTTTTGCATATTTGATTGCTGATAATGAGTCAGTTACTACTGATAATCCAGCAATACCAGTTGCGAAGTAACGTAATACTTCTCTATCATGTAATGCCATTTGAATTCTTTCATAAGCATATTTATCATGCATATAGTGAATGATGTTTAATGTGTTAACATAAACTTCTGCTAACCAAGCCATCATATCTGTATATTTTTGTTTTACATCTTCGTAATCTAAGTAGTCACCTTCAACAGCTCTGTATCTTGGACCAACTTGTTTTTTAGTTTTTTCATCAACCCCACCGTTGATTGCGTATAATAAACATTTAGCTAAGTTAGCACGAGCTCCGAAGAATTGCATTTCTTTACCAACTCTCATTGAAGATACACAACAAGCGATTGCGTAATCATCACCATGAGAAACTCTCATTAAGTCATCATTTTCATATTGTAATGATGAAGTTTCAATTGAAGTTCTAGCACAGAAGTTTTTGAAGTTTTGTGGTAAACGAGTTGACCATAATACTGTCATATTTGGTTCTGGTGCTGCACCTAAGTTAGTTAAAGTGTGTAAGTATCTGTATGAAGTTTTAGTAACCATGTGACGTCCATCGATACCAACACCTGCTAATGATTCAGTTACCCAAGTTGGGTCACCAGCGAAGATTGCATTGTAATCAGGAGTTCTTGCGAATTTAACAATTCTTAATTTCATAACGAAATGATCGATAAATTCTTGGATTTGTTCTTCAGTGAATAAACCATTTTTAATATCTCTTTCTACATAGATATCGATAAATGTAGATGTTCTTCCTAAAGACATAGCTGCACCGTTTTGTTCTTTAACTGCACCTAAGTATCCGAAGTATAACCATTGAATAGCTTCTTTACAGTTAGCAGCTGGTTTAGAAATATCGCAACCATATTTAGCTGCCATTTCTTTTAATTCACCTAAAGCTCTGATTTGTTCAGATAATTCTTCACGAGTACGGATGTTTTCAGAAGTCATTCTCTTATGAGCTGTAGCTAATTGATGTTTTTTATCTTCGATTAATTTATCAACACCATATAAAGCAACTCTTCTGTAATCTCCGATAATACGTCCACGACCATATCCATCTGGTAAACCAGTGATAATGTGTGAAGAACGGCAAGCTCTCATTTCTGGAGTATAGCAGTCAAATACACCTTGGTTATGTGTTTTTCTGTATTCTCTGAAAATATATGAGATTTCTGGATCTACAGTGTATCCATTAGTTTCGCAAGCTTGTTCAGCAATACGAATTCCCCCGAAAGGTTGTAAAGATCTTTTGAATGGAGCATCAGTTTGAACCCCAACGATAGTTTCTTTACTTCTATCTAAGTATCCAGCATCATGAGAAGTTAAAGTAGATACTACTTTAGTATCCATATCTAAAACTCCACCTGCTTCTCTTTCTTGTTTAGTTAAGTCCATTACTTTTTCCCATAAGTCTAAAGTATTTTGAGTAGGACCTGCTAAGAATGAATCATCTCCATCATATGGAGTGTAGTTTAATTGAATAAAGTCTCTTAAGTTAACTTCTTTATTCCATTTACCTGCACGGAACCCTTCCCATGCATCGTTCCATTTTTGATTAAAAGTCATTTGTATATAACCTCCTGTTTGTTATTTCGCACTTATTATAGCACTGTTAACTTGTTGAAACAATATCAAATAGCCCTTTTTTTGACAATTTTTTAACTTGCTATTAAATGCTTTTTTGGACGATTTCAATATATCAAATTATACCCTAAAATGCTATGAATATGCTCTTTTATTTTTCTAAAAAAATGTATGCCTTTTCATATTTTTGCAATAAAAAAAATAGGTTTTCACCTATTTCATTTTATTTTTAAGATCTTCTTCGATAAGTGCAGATTCTTTACCAAAAATCATCGCTACACTATCTTTTCCAGCAACAATTCCACTTGCCCCTAATTGCTTAATCTTATCAAAATTAACCTTATCATGTTCTTTAATTGTTACACTTACTTTTGATTGTGTACTTTTTACATCAACAATATTATTCATAGAACCTAATGCTTCTATTAAGCTATCAATATGAACAGTTGATTTAATCTTTGGTGCAATACTTTTATTTTTCATCATACGAATGAAAATAAAGAAACATACAGCCACTGCAACAACAATACCAATCACCAATGCAATAGTTTCAAACTCCATAAATTCACTTCCTTTTTTTGATTGAACTATTCTTTTTTTATAGTATACTATAAGCATAAAGAAAAAGAAAGGAATAGATTTATGGAAAGATTAAAAAAACTATGCCTTTATCAGCCTCTTATACCTATTATTACAGTCATTGCATTAATGAGCTGTTTTGCTATATTAAGTGCTACACCAATGATTAATCTTCCTGGTGCTACAACTATGTGGTTAAAGCAAGGAATGTTTTATTGCATTTCTGCAGTCATTGTCTTTATTATTTATAAAATAGGTAATGAACAGATTTATGATAAAATAGAAATCATTTACTGGCTTATTAATATATTATTATTAGGATTAGCAATAGACCATCAGATTTATATCCGTACTGGTATTGATATTCTTTCTCCATTAGTTAAATCAGTTAATGGAGCAACATCATGGTACAATATAAAAGTTATGAGTTTACAGCCATCTGAATTTATGAAAATAGCTTTAGTTATATTATTAGCTAAACAGACAAAACAGCATAATGATTATTATCTTGTAAGAACTTTAAATACTGAACTAAAATATATATTTAATTGTTTAAAAGCAACTTTTATACCTGCTGTCCTTGTACTTTTACAAAATGATACAGGTGTTGTATTAATTATTTTAATTGGTGTTGCTTTTGTTATATTTGGAAGTGGTATTAGTGATATATGGTTTAAAATTGCGATTGTTTCAGCAATAGCAGTTGTTGGAATTGGGATTTATCTATTTATTTATGAACATGATATATTTGCTACAATTATGTCTGGTCATAAACTGAAACGTTTCTATGGATGGATAGACCCTGAGGGCACTGTAGGTGATGAAGGTTTCCAATTATTTTATTCACTATTATCTTATGGAACTGCTGGATGGTTTGGTCATGGTTTCCAATCTGTTGTGATGAAGTTCCCTGAACCACAGACAGACTTCATCTTTGCTGTTATTACTACAAACTATGGATTTATTGGTGGATTAATTACAATTGTAAGTATCGTTGTATTAGATATTATTATATTAAAAATCGGATTTGATAGTACAAATGATAGAGATAAATATTTTGTTATGGGAATAATAGGAATGTTATTATTCCAGCAAATCTGGAATATATCTATGATTCTTGGATTATTACCTATTACAGGTATTACTCTTCCATTTTTCTCATATGGAGGATCATCGGTATTATCTTATATGATTGCAATTGGTATGTTTATCGATATCAACTCACAAACTAACATATTAAAAACAAGAAATTATTAAGCCCATAACTTATAAAGTTACGGGCTTTTTTCTAACAGTTAATCATTAATTTAATAATTTCTTTATTTGTTTCTTTCATTCCTTGTTTTCCTAAATGGCCTACACTCTTAATTGTTTCTTCAACACCATTCATAACAATTCCATCACCACTTTTAAATTCCTGACCAGATTTAAACATTTCATAACCTAAAATAGCTGCATCTACACTAGAAGCAATCTTTGCAGCACATGATGCTTTTGCTCCATCACAAACAATACCTGATACAATAGCAAGTGCATTAACAACAGTATGAATAATCATTTCATAATCTCCACCATATAAATAAGCAATCCCTGCTCCAGCTCCCGCTGCAGCACTTACTGCACCACAATATGCCGATAATGTTCCAATACCTGTCTTTTGATGTATTGCTGTTAAATTAGATAATGCTAAAGCTTTTAATAATTTATCATGTGATACATTTAAATCTCTCGCTACTTCTATAACAGGAACAGAAACAGTAATCCCTTGATTTCCACTTCCTGAATTAATAATTACTGGAAGTTCACACCCATTCATTCTTGCATCACTTCCTGCTGCTGCCTTAGCTTTTGCTCTGGTATAAACATTTTCCCCATCCATTTTCATTAGAACTTTTCCAATATTTGCACCATAGTTTCCTCTTATTCCTTCTTCACTAATCGCAACATTATATTCAATCTGTCTATTTAATACATCTTCAATATCTTTAACATCTAATGATTCTACAAAGTTATAAATCTCTTCCATAGATAATAAAGATCTGTCAGTTCTAGTCTTTTTAATCATTTCATCTTTCTTTTCAAATATAACTTCATGATCTTTTTCAACAAGAACAATATTTGTATGATAATCTTTTATTCTTACTTTTGAATAGTGATTGTCTTTATAAACTTCAATAATCATATCAAATACACTATCACTATCTAAAAATTCTACTTCCACACAATCCTTTAAAAGATATGTATCCATATCATTCATCTGCTGCTCATTCACATGTGAAATAACTTCTAATTCTTTAGAAGCATCTCCTCCAATAATTCCAGCTACTACAGCTGCTGGAATACCTTTTAACTGATGTGTATGAGGAACTATAACACTTTTTACATTTTTAATAATACTTCCACTCGCACAAACTTTCACTTTATCTGGTATACAACCTAATACTTCTCTTGCCTTTGCTCCTCCATAAGCTAAAGCGATAGGTTCAGTACATCCCATTGCTGGAATTAATTCTTCTTTTAATATTTGTATAAATGATTGATATATATGACTTTTTCTTTCCATTTAAATCACCTTCCACCTATATAATAAACGAAATATGTTTAAATGCATAGAAAAAAAGGTTTATTTGCAAACCTTTCTTATCACTTTTATCTGTTTTGTCACCGGATGAACAAAGGCCACCATAACACTTGTCAAATCAAAGTTTCCTATTCCATCTCCATATAAGCTATCTCCAACTAATGGATGTGAAATAGAAGACATATGAACTCTAATCTGATGTGTTCTTCCTGTTTCTAATAAGAATGATACCTTTGATATTCCTTCATTATATTTTAAACATTTATAATGTGTTTTAGATTCTTTTCCTCTTTCATCAATAATACGTCTCATATTATGACCATCTTTATAAATAGGAAGATCAATAACTCCACTTTCAACCTTTCCTAATACATGTGCATGATATAAGCGGGTAATATGAGAAATATCTTTACACATACGATCATGAATTTCTCTATATTTTGCAACAATCATTAATCCTGCTGTTTCTTTATCTAATCTATTTACTAAATGAACAGTTGAATGAATATTGTTTTCTTTATAATAATAACTGATTGCATTAGCTAAAGTATTATTAACATGTGAGCGTGTAGGAATACACGCTATATCTTTTTGTTTATCTATAACCATAAGATAGTCATCTTCATAAACTATTTTTAATGGTATATTTACGGGTAATATATTGTTTTCTTCTAAAGGATAGATAAAGGTAATCACTTCACCTTCTTGAATTAGATATCTTACACTTTGATGAACTCCATCTACTAAGATATCTCCTTTCATCTTAATTGCTTTTAATGCTTTCTGGTTTATACCTAATGCATAGGCATATTGATCTATACGATATCCATGATAGGCTACATCAACAATAAAATGTCTTATCATTAAAAGAATGATCTTTTTAATCTTGAAATAAGAGAAACTTCTTTATATTGAACACATTGTACTTTTTTATCAGACAATCTGATTTGAATAACAGAAGAATCTTTAAGTTCATAGACATCCTGATCAACACCCAAAATAGAATTATTAAGATTAGAAGAATGAATAGTAATAGTATGTGTACGGTCTAAAATAAGCGGTGATCCTAAAGATCTATAAGCATTATGATGAATACCTGCAATTTCACTTAACTGCATAAGATCATTAGATGAGCTAATAACTGCCCCACCTATAGACTTATTATAAGCAGTAGACCCAGAAGATGTAGATATGCATAAACCATTTCCTCTAAAGACTTCTAACTCTTCATCATTTATACATACAGTTAATACTTGTGCTCTTCTATTATTTTCTATACGCACTTCATTTAACGCTTTATAACAGACATTATCTATACATACTTCTAACATCGAACGATTTAAAACAGTATACTCATCTTTTAAAATATCTTTAATTAGTTCTTTATAATCTTCTTTAGCATAATCTGTATAAAAACCTAACGTCCCTGTATGAATACCAACAAACTTCACATCATCTAGTTTATGAATATATTTATGAACACTATAAAGCATTGTTCCATCTCCACCAACACTAATAACAAGTTCAGGTGAAAATTCATCATATTCCATTTCTTCTATTAAGCCTTCTTTAATTTTATGAGCAATTTCTATAGATTCATCATCTTTTTTTGCAACAATACTAAACTTTTTCACATTTATCACCCATATTTATTATATATATTTTGAATTTTTTTACAACTGATGTAAAATAGAATTGGTGATAATATGAATGAACAAATCGAAATAGAATACAAAATATTAATAGAAAAAGACATTTTTAGTCAAATATTAGAAGATTATAAAGAAAATATAAATAATCATTATATTCAGACAAACTATTATTTTACTCATCCTTTATTTTTTCAAAAAAAATATATGCTTAGAATAAGAGAAAAAAACAATACATACGAACTAACTCTAAAAAGACCTCATAAAGGTCAAAGATTAGAAACAAATATCAATCTAACAAAAGAAGAAGCAGATAAATTCTTCAATCATGAATATATTGATAATGAAATTATCAATATATTAAATGATAATGGTATTCTTTTATCTGATTTATTACAGCAATTCTCTTTAAAAACAGAAAGATATGATATTCATTTAGATTATGGAATTTTATCTTTAGATTATAATGAATATAATGGTTTAGAAGATTATGAAATTGAATATGAAGTTTATGATCCTATTAAAGGATTAGAACACTTTAAAGACATTATTAAACCATATAACTTAGAATATACAAAAAATGCAAAAAGCAAAATACAAAGGGTATTAGAATCATTCTAATACCCTTTAATCTATTGGTTCCATGTAAAATCCACCATAGAAATTTTCAGTTTTCATAACATTAATAATAACATGTTCATCAACTTCTCTCATCAATGACACAATATCTTCAACTTCATAACTAGAAACAACAGTATGTAAAACACTTAATTGTTTTTTACTATATCCACCAATACCATCAACTCTAGATAAACCATGTCTATATGTTTTCATATAGACATTTATAATTTCATCAGGCAAAGATGTTGTAATCTGTAATGTCATTCTGACATAACGATGATAGAATGAATCAATTGTTTTTGTTGAGATAAACTGGAATAAGATTGAATATCCTGCATATTCCCATCCGAACATTGCTCCAAATACAATCAGTAAACATGTATTAAAGACAAATATATAACTCCATATAGATTTTCCTTTTTTATTCGATATATATAAAGCAATAAAGTCTGTTCCACCTGTAGATGCATTTCCTTTTAATGCAATTGTGACTCCTATTCCATAAATAAATCCACCAAATACAACATTTAATAAAAGGTCATTAAATATTGGTTCAAAGTTTAATATTTTTAAAAATAAACTAGCCAAAAAAACTTCTAATAATGAAAAAAAAGTAAATTTAGGACTTATATTCTTATAACAGATTAATGCAACAGGAACATTTAATAATATCATTCCTAATGATGTATCAAATGAAAAATGAAAATAAGTTGACGTAATCTTTTCAATAAGAATAGCAACACCTGTAAAACCACTTGATAAAAGATTAGAAGGTCTAATAAAGGCTATAATTACAAATGCCTGTATAAAAGCAGCAATAATAACACATATTAATGTTTTTAATAATTTAAATCTCTTGTCATTCTTTAATTTATTCATAAACACTCTCTACTAACTCTCTTACTAATTTTTCATCAACAACATCATATTGTTTCCCATTATAAGCATAACTTACATAATTATGAACAGTCGTAATATCTTCTACCCATGATTTTGCAGAACTATGAATCTGTGATATACCTGCATTTTTCATCATATATGTTGCATTAGATGCATTCATACCACTTCCTGCTAATATTTCTATTTTATCTCCATATTTTTCTTGTAATTCTCTAATTAAAGAAATACCATCCATTGCTTTAGCTTGTAACCCACTTGTTAATACTCTATCAATTCCTAATTCTATCAATTGTTCAATTGCTAAAAAAGGATCGTCAGTACAATCAAATGCCCTATGAAAAACTGCTTCTTTATTATATTTTTTAATCATACGAACAAATTCTTCAGTTCTTTTTAAATCTATCGTAAAATCATTTTTTAAAAAACCAAAAGCAATTCCATCAGCACCATGTTTTAACATAAGTTCACAATCTTCTTTCATCACTTCATAATCTTCATCACTATAACAAAAACCTGCTCCCCTGCATCTAATCATCACAATGACTTTTAAATCAGTGTTTTTCTTTGTTAAAATTAATGAAGATAACGATGGTGTTAAGCCACCTAAATACAAAGCACTATTTAATTCAATTCTTTTTGCTCCACCTCTATATGCATTCAAAGCATCTTCATAACTTCCACAGCATATTTCAATAACTCTATCCATAAAATACTCCTAAAATAAATAAAAGTAGTATAACTACTACTTTTATTCACATCCTTCATTACATTTTTCAATCATTTCTTTTTTAATATCTTTAAATTGTGGACAATTGTCTAAATTCATACATTCTTGTAAATTACGTAATTCTCTAGGAATAAATGCTCTAATTTCTTCAGCATTATATCCTACCTGGAATCTTCTTTCATCAATAATAATTGGTCTTTTTAAAATTGATGGATTATCTTGTATAAAATGAATTAATTCATTAATAGACATATCATCTAAATCAATATTACTTTCTTTTATGATTTTTGATCTTTTTGAAATAATATCATCTGTTCCATTTTCACTTCTTTCAAGAAGTTCTTTTAATTCTGTTTCTCTAAGTAATGTTGAAAAAATATTTTTTTCAACATATGCAATATCATGATCTTTTAGCCAAGCCTTCACTTTTCTGCATGATGCACAACTTGGTGCTGTATAAATCCTAATCATAAAATCATCTCCCTTGCAACTTAATTATACATCATTTTGTATGTTTATCAACTTGTTTTTTTATTCACCTATTGATTTTTATGGCAAAGAATCATATAATTATTTTATGACTTTGAAGGAATATAAGTAGTTTATAATTATTGTTTTTAGAAAGCTTATGGGTGATGAAAATAAGTACTTGATTATAAATGAATTGGGGTTCTGGAGTTATAATGGCATGAGTCATTATCGTTTATCGCGTTAAGATAATGAGTGCATACATGATATATGTATGAATAAAGGTGGTACCGCGAATTTTCGTCCTTTTTTAAGGACGTTTTTTTATTTAAGGAGGAAAAGATATATGAAAAGAATGTTAAGTGGGATCAAACCAACTGGAAGAGTGACATTAGGAAATTATATTGGAGCAATTAAACCATTCGTATCATTTCAAGATGAATATGAAATGTTTATCTTTGTTGCTAACTTACACTCTATGACAGTTTATCAAGATCCAAAAGAATTAAGACAAAACACAAGAGACTTAATTGCTTTATATATTGCTGCTGGTTTAGATCCAGAAAGAGCAGTATTATTCTTGCAATCAGATGTAATGGAACATGCACAATTAGGATGGTATTTAAACTGTATGGCAGGTATGGGAGAATTATCTCGTATGACTCAATACAAAGATAAAGTAGCAAAAGGAGAAAATATCGGTGCTGGTATTTTTACTTATCCTACATTAATGAGTGCTGATATTTTAATGTATGATCCTGACTTTGTTCCTACAGGGGAAGATCAAAAACAACACGTTGAATTATGTAGAGATATTGCTGAAAGATTTAATTCAAGATATAGTGAAACATTTAAAATTCCTGAACCAACTATTCCTAAAGTTGGTGGAAGAATCATGGATTTACAAGACCCTACTAAAAAAATGTCTAAATCCGATATAACAGGAAAAGGATGTATTTATATCTTAGATGATATTAATGTATCTAAGAAAAAAATCAAATCTGCAGTAACAGATAGCGATGGACATATTCATTATGATCCAGAAAATAAACCAGGTATTTCTAACTTATTAGAAATCTATTCTACTTTATCTGGTAAAACTATCAAAGAATTAGAAGAAATGTATGATGGAAAAGGATATGGGGTATTTAAAACTGATTTAGCAGATGTTTTAGGTACAGAATTAGAAAAAATCCAAGCCAAATATAAAGAAATCACAACTGGAAGTTATCTTGATGATGTATTAGAAGCTGGTGCACAAAAAGCAAGAATCATCGCAAGAAAGAAATTAGCAAAAGTAGAAAGAAAAATTGGTATTACAATTAAAAAAAGATAATCAATAGGTCTGCATATTCATATGCAGACCTATTGTTTTCTTCTCTTTTATTACATAATAATATCCTTATAAAAAAACTAGCAAAATACAAATGTATTTTGCTAGTTATAGTTATAGTTTTTTTATTTTTTAACAACGCTATACCAAACGTCACCGTTTGCTTGAGTTTCACTTACTACTTCATATCCTTCAGCGATTTTAATATTATTTGGATCATCTCCGCCAGTTAATGGATTAAAGTTTACAAATGTTCCTCCATAAATATTGATATATCCAGTTCCTCTATTTGCATTTGCAACATTGACAGGACGATTTTCCCATTCTGTATTATGGAAGAATCCACCATAAATATCAATAACTCCACCACTTGAATAAACTAATTCATGATTACTTCCAGTAGATACAAAACTTCCACCATTAATAGTTACTTTTGCATTTTTACCTGCCCAAATAGCAACACCTTTATTTGTGTTAAAGTTTCCACCATTAATTACAACTTCACTTGGCCCTTGTGCATAAACAATACATGTACTTCCTTCACTATTAGCTGAATTAATTGTTCCTTCACCATTAATTGTTAATTTACCATTGTATGCAGTTGTAAATAAATATGTATATCCTGTATTTTTTCCATCTTGATATACACTATCATGGTTAATTGTGTGTCCATTTAAATTTAATGTAAATTCTTTAGCATCTTTAACTGCATATTCTCTATTTTTGCTAAAATGATTAACAGCATCTGTTGTTTTATAATCAGCACCTAATGTATATGTTCCTGCAGTTGTAGATGATTCATATGCTTGATTAGCATTTGAAATTACACTTGGAATAGTCATATTTTTAAACCATTTTTCTGCATTTTCTTTATTAGCAATACCAAATGATGTATCTAATGCAGCTTGTGCACTAGCAAACCCTTGAGTTTGAACTGCTTGAGATAATACTAAGATATCATATGTATCTCCATAAGTTGCTACTACATCATTTGTAGCTCCTTTATTCATGTATACTTGTTTTAAACTAGGCATAGATGTTTCTCCTGCTCCTAAAGCACTTGGATATGTAAAGCTATATACTGAATATGTTACACCATTTACAGTAATATAATCTACAAATGTTACATCTATTTTTGGATCTACATTTTCTGCATTCATTACGATATGGATATATTCTCCTTCTGGTCCATATGTTTGATCCCCTTCAAATGCAATTAATGTACGTACATAAGCATCAGATTTTCCTGTATTTTTTACAGTAACAAACTTGTCTAATACATTTTCATTATCTTCTACAACTTTCCAAGCTTGTTCACCTTTTTCTACCCATTTATCTTCTGCAGCCCAAGGAATACTGTCCCCTTTAAATACTGCTGGATATAATGGTTTTGCTTGTTTAAATTCAACAAGATTTCCACTTTCATCACGTTCTTGTTCAATTTGGTCAATTTTGACATTTCCTAATATCATAACGTTTACATCATCATCTGTATCTGTTAAATAAGCAACAGTTCCAGCTACTGCTGCACCTACAACTAATACAAAACTTAATGTATAAAGTAATACTTTCTTCATAATTATTTCCCCTTCCTTTTAATAATTATATCACTAGATACAAAAGCTAGCAAAACAAAATTGCTTTGCTAGCTTTTATTAATATATTCTTTATATAGCAGTTCATGTAAAGAAGAATAACCTTTTTCTAATTTATTTTTCAATATAACATATTTATCACTTGGAGAACCATCGACTATATCTAATGATTCACATAAAGCAATAAATGTATCATAATGAACAACAAACAATTCATCGATTACTTCTTCTACACATATTTTTTTCATTCTTTCTTCTCTCGTTAAACCAAATTCTTTTTCATAAGCTTCCTGTATAATTTCATATTCAAAATGCTTTAATGCCAGAGTTTCTATAATCGTATTGACTTGCTTCATTTTAGAATGCATCATTGTTCCTCTTCTATATATCTGCTTATTTTTTATATCAACTACAATACTATAATGAGAATCACCAAGTATATAGATTCCATCATCCATTTCTATATTCATCTGACAATATATAAAATCATGCAACTGCTCACTTGTAACATAATAAATAGGAAGAAAATAAAACTTCTCTATACAATCATCATTTTGCCATTCATAGGATTCAAGCAGTTCTTCATCATCACATACAAAATTAACTAAAAACATAATAACCCCCTTATTCATCTATATGTTAGTATGCCAAAAAAAAGACGGTATTATCCTATACCGTCTAAAAAATATTTTTCTTTTACTTTCATATACATATGAATTGCTTTATCATATAACTTTTTATCTTTTAACAATTTTATAAATCTATTATTATAACGATCAAAATAATCTATATTAATATACTGACACTCATAATCTTTACTATGACTTGTAGGATATAATCTATTTGAATAATAATCGATAGGTCTTTTATATCCACTTCCTACTTTCATATCTTTTACATATTCTAATATATTCATTTCAATATATTCTACATGACCATCTTCATAATAAATTCTTGTAAAAGAATTTATTCCATCAATAATAAAAACATTACTCATGTGCAATAACTTCTATTTCTACTAATGCACCTTTAGGAACTCTTGCAACTTCTACTGCAGATCTAGCAGGATAAGGTTCTTTAAAATATGTTGCATAAACTTCATTCATATCTGCAAAATCATCCATATTATCTAAAAACACTGTTGTTTTCACAACATGACTTAAATCTAATCCTACTGATTCTAATAATCCTTTTACATTTTCTAAAGATTGTTTAGTCTGCTCTTTAATTCCTTCTGGCATCATATTCGTTTTTGGATCAATTGGTAATTGACCAGAAAAATAATAGAAATCCCCAATTTTTATTCCTTGACTATAAGGTCCAATAGCACCTGGTGCCTTGTCTGTTACAACTGCTTTTTTCATCGTATTTACCTCCTATTTCATTATAACAAATCTCCATCATTTATAAACAAATAACACTTACAATTCAAAAATAAGTCTTAAAATACAAAAAGTAGACTTACGTCTACTTTAAGAATCCTTTTACACTGTTATAGATACCTTCAGCATCTAAACCATATTTTTTAATTAATTGTAAAGCAGGTCCTGATTCACCATATACATCATTAATACCTACTTTTAATACAGGAACTGGATATGATTCACATAATGCGTCACAAACAGCACTTCCTAAACCACCAATAACTGAATGTTCTTCAACAGTCACAACTTTACCTGTTTGTTTAGCTGCTTCAATAATTAATTCTTTATCTAATGGTTTAATAGTATGAATATTAATTAATTTAACACTAATACCATCTGCTTCTAACATTTTAACAGCACCAATCGCATTATTAACAGTTAAACCTGTTGCTACGATTGTTACATCTTTACCTTCATTTAAAACAATACCTTTACCTAATTCAAATTTATAAGTTTCAGGATCATTAAATACAGGTACTGCTAAACGACCAAATCTTAAATAAACTGGCCCTACATATTCAAATGCAGCACGTACTGCAGCTCTTGCTTCAACATCATCAGCAGGATTAATAATAACCATACCTGGGATAGTTCTCATTAATGCAATATCTTCATTACATTGGTGAGTTGCACCATCTTCACCTACTGAAATACCAGCATGTGTTGCTCCAATTTTTACATTTAATCCAGGATACCCAACAGAGTTTCTAATTTGTTCAAATGCTCTTCCAGCAGCAAACATAGCAAATGAACTAGCAAAAGGAACTTTACCAGTTGCAGCTAAACCTGCAGCTACACCAATCATATTTGCTTCTGCAATACCAGCATTAATAAATCTTTCTGGGAATGCTTTAGCAAACATTCCAGTTTTTGTTGCTCCTGCTAAGTCAGCATCTAAAACAACAATGTTATCATGTTCATGACCTAATTGAACTAATGTTTCTCCATAACTTTCTCTTGTCGCAATTGTTTTTACTGACATAACATTTCACCTGCTTCCTCTAATTCTTTCATTGCAATTTCAAATTGCTCATCATTTGGTGCTACACCATGCCAAGATGCTTTATCTTCCATAAATGATACACCTTTTCCTTTGATAGTTTTTGCAATAATTGCAGTTGGTTTTCCTTTAATTGTTTTTGCTTCTTCAAAAGCTTTTTCAATATCATCAAAGTCATTACCATTAATATTGATTACATGGAAATTAAATGCTTCAAATTTTTTATCGATAGGATAAGGTGAATTAACATCACTAATCTTACCATCAATTTGAAGATTATTGTTATCAACAATTACAACTAAATTATCTAATTGTCTAAATCCAGCAAGCATTGCTGCTTCCCAAACTTGACCTTCTTGAATTTCTCCATCTCCTAATAATGTATAAACTCTATAATCATCATTAGAAATTTTAGCACTAATAGCCATACCTACCGCAGTAGAAATACCTTGTCCTAAAGAACCTGAAGACATATCTACACCAGGAATTCCTTTCATATCAGGATGTCCTTGTAAATAAGAACCAACATGTCTTAAAGTAATTAAATCTTCAACTGGGAAGAATCCTCTATGTGCTAATGCAGCATATAAACCAGGAGCAGTATGTCCTTTTGATAATACAAAACGATCTCTATTTGGATCTTTTGGATTTTCAGGATTAATATTTAACTCCTTAAAATACAAATATGTAAATATATCGGCAGCAGATAATGAACCTCCAGGATGTCCAGCTTTTGCGCTATGAACAGATCTGATAATACCTTTACGAACATTATTTGCCATTACTAACAACTCGTGCTTATCCATTGTCATATCCTCCTTAAATTATTCCTTAATAAAATGGTTTTATGAAATCAAAATACAAACAAAGATTTCGCATTTAAATTATAGTATTATTCGCCGTCAATTTCCAACATTTTATTAAAAAATCTCAACTTTTTTTCATTTTTTTACAAAATATGTAGAATTAGGATAAAATTTTATCACTTCTACACTTTATATCATACAAAATACCATATTTTATATCAACAAAATCACTTTAATTTTTAATAAAAGAAAATTAAAATCTCCCTATAATGATTGATACAAATAATAGTTCTACTATCTTAGAACATTAAACTATTTTATTTTTTAAAGAATCATTTTATATAATCTTCCATCCATCAATAATTATGATTGTTTCAATATAAAAAAGATGCAGGGTATTAACCTTGCATCTTTGTATTAATTTTATTGTTGTGATTTGATCATCTTTAATGCTGATAAATCATTTAATAACTTACTGAAGTGTTGAGCGATATTTAAACTATGATCCCCAATTCTTTCGAAGTCAGTTAAGATTTTAGTAAATGCAACACTGTTTTCAGATACACATGATTTATGTTTTAATCTTTCTAAGTGGTTAGAAGAGAATTGATTATATGTTTTATCAATATTTTCTTCAATAACATCTACTTTTTCTACTACGTGTGATAAATCTTCATGAGTCATAACTCTTAATTCATCTAAGATATTCATAGTTAAGTCTCTCATGATTACGATTTCTTCTTTTGCTTCTCCTGAGAATGAATCATCTGTTTCATTTAACTCAATTGCTTTATTTGCGATATTGATTGCATGGTCACCCATTCTTTCAATATCAGTTGCTACTCTAATAAATCTTCCTACTGCATCACTATCTTCTGTTGCTAATTCAACGTGGATTAAATGAGTTGTAAATTTATTAATATTTTTATTTAAGTAATTAATATATTCTTCATTATTTAATAATAATTCATGTTGTTCTTTATCATAATCTAATAATAAGTTATAAGCGATACTTAAGTTATCTCTTGTTACTGTTAACATATTTTGTACTTCATTAAATGCTTGTGTACACATAATTGCTCCAGTACCAACATGGTAATCTTTTTCGAATAATGAGAAGTCTAAGAATTTTAACTTCATATCTGTTGATTCATCACCTTTATCAGGTAAGATTTTGAATGATAAATCTACTAATTTTTGACCAAATGGTAATAAAAGAATAGTTGTTACTACGTTAAAGATTGTATGTGTATTTGCAATTTGTGTAGCAACATCACCTGGTGTTAATGATTCAACAAATGATGCAAATGGTAATATAAAGCTTACTGCTACGAAAATAATAGTCCCGATAATATTAAATCCTAAATGTAGAACAGTTGTACGTTTCGCATTTTTTGATGCTCCAATACTTGCGATAACTGAAGTAATACAAGTTCCAATGTTTTGTCCAAATAATACATATAATGATGATGATAATGTTACAACACCACTTAATGCTAATGCTTGTAAAATACCAACTGATGCTGAAGACGATTGAATAATTGCAGTAAATCCAGCACCTACTAAAATACCAATTAATGGATTTTCAAATTTTGTAATTAAGTTTACGAATTCAGGCATTGTTCTAAGTGGTTTCATTGCACCAGACATCATATCCATACCCATGAATAATAAACCTAATCCTGCAAAAATTGTTCCGTATGCTTTTAATTTATCATTTTTCAAGAATACAATTAAAGCCACACCTAAGAATGCAAATAATGGCGCGTATTCTGTTACATTTAAGGCAATTAATTGACCTGTAATTGTTGTCCCGATATTTGCCCCCATGATAACCCATACAGCATTCTCTAATCTCATTAATCCTGAGTTAACGAATCCTACGCACATTACTGTTGTTGCAGAAGAAGATTGAATTAGTGCTGTAATCAAAGCACCAACAACAACTCCTAAAAAACGATTCGCTGTTAATTTTTCTAAGATCGTTTTCATCTTATTTCCAGCAGCTAACTCTAAACCATCTGACATCATACTCATACCATATAAGAATAGAGCTAAACCACCAAATAAAGAAAATATATTCGATAATTCCATTGTATAAAGTCCTCCTAAAAATACAATTTAACAGTATCATTTTTGATTTTTTTTGTAAACATATTTTGCGTTTTTTTTACAAATTTTTAACCTAAATTTCATAACTCTAACATTAATTTTACAATTTCTTTTCTTGTTCCTAACCCTAAAGAAAATGCACTTGCACCACCACAGGCAGTCGCTAATTTTAATGTATCATAATAATCAAATTCTTTAACTATTCCAGCCACAAAACCAGCAACCATGGAATCTCCAGCACCAACACTATTGACAACTTTTCCATGACATACACCCATATTATATTTAACACCATTTTCATCAATTAAAAGACTTCCATCTTTACCCATAGAAATAAGAACATTCTTAGCACCTAATGCTTTTAGTTTTCTTGCATAATATTCTATATCATCCAATGTACAAAGTTCTACATTAAATAATTCTGCTAATTCATGATGATTAGGTTTAATAAGAAATGGTCTGTATTTTAATGTATTCATTAATAATTCACCACTTCCATCCACAATAATCTTTACATCCTTACTAGATAAATATTCCATAATATGACAATAAATATTCTTATCTAATCCTAAAGGGATACTTCCAGATAGAATAAGTATATCACCTTGTTTAATACTATCTAACTGACTATATAATAAATTAAGATCTTCCTTTGTAATCATTGGTCCTCTTCCATTTATTTCAGTTTCTTCGTCACTTTTAACCTTTACATTAATACGTGTCATTCCTTCTTTGACTTCAATAAAATCTTCTTTTAATCCTAATTCTTCTCTTACTCCTCTTTTTAACTCTTTTCCTGTAAATCCTGCTACAAATCCTAAACAAATACTCTCTATATCCAATTCTTTTAAAACACAAGACACATTAATTCCTTTTCCACCATAATTAATATGTTCTTTTTGTGTTCTATTCACATATCCTAATTTTAGATTATCTAAAGAAATAACATAATCTAAAGCTGGATTTAATGTTAATGTATAAATCATCTTAACCACCTCACAACTATTATAAACTAAAAAATATATAATTCATTTTTTATTCATAATTTTTTTATATATAATATAATTATAAAAGAAGGAGGCATGTATATGAAATATGAAATTATTGGGCAATGTGTTCCTGTTGTTGAAATAACATTAAATAAAGGTGAAACAGTATATACCCAAAGTGGTGGTATGGCCTATCAAAGTGAAGGTATTGAAATGAATACGAATACAAGAGGTGGACTACTAAAAGGATTAGGAAGAGCATTTTCTGGCGAATCTATCTTTATGGCTAACTATACAGCAAAAAACAATCAGGCAATGATTGCTTTTGCAACAACAGTCCCTGGTACAATTCTTCCTATAGACTTAAGAACACGACAAAATGGAATTATTATTCAAAAAGGATCATTTCTATGTGCTGAAGATGATGTCACAACTAAAGTTTCATTTACTAAAAAATTTAGTGCTGGTTTATTTGGTGGTGAAGGATTCATTTTACAAAGAGCCCAAGGTAATGGATATGTGTTTTTAGAAATTGATGGAGACCCAATTATTAAAAACTTAGCACCTGGAGAAGTATTAAAAGTAGATACAGGAAATGTAGTGGCATTTGATCCAAATATGTCTTATGAAATTGAAACAATAAAAGGATTAGGAAATATATTTTTAGGTGGAGAAGGATTATTTTTAACTAAACTAGTAGGGCCTGGCCAAGTTATTTTACAATCACAAAACTTTAATGATTTTGCAAGCCGAGTTGCAAGATTAGTTCCTAGTGGAAAATAATAATATAAAAAAAAGTGTAACACATAAAGATTTTTATCTTTAGGTGTTACGCTTTTTTTATTACTTTTGATATATATTCATTTGATTATTCTTTTTTATAAGTAAAAATTAAGCAAATAGTAATAATTATTGTTATTTTAAAAATAATGATATATACATGTTTTTTTTATTTTATTAAAAGAACTAACAATAACATTTAGCAATTTTGCAATCAAACGGTAATTCTTTTATTTCTTTTTTAACAGAAATTTTCACAATTTGTTTATGTTGAACAAAGATACTTTTTATTCTACACTAAACTTGTAGCTAGCTATACTATATACAAAAAATAAAGATTAAATTAAAGAAAGGAGAAAACATGAAAAAGTTGTTATTATTTGTTTTGTCTTGTACATTATCATTATCACTATGCACTTTTCTAACACATAAAACTCATGCAATGGAAAATAGTAACTATGAAGTTTATAATTGGCAAGGTGTTTTAGAATATTCTGCAGATTCTTTAGAGGAAGTGGAGGAATATTTAAGTGGAC
>JAZLDV010000060.1:0-6971 GCA_045614925.1 Coprobacillaceae bacterium
ATTTGAAATACAGAACTCTTTACCTATGGATATTATAGCACAAGCCATTGAAAATACTAATATAATGGCTGATAGTGTAGAAGAATTAGACTTTGACACTAAAGACAAATATCCTGTTCTTTATGGTGACAAAGATGAAGAAATGCTTTGGAAAACTTTAAAGATAAAATATCAAGAAAAGGTAGAGCGTGGTGAGATAGAAGATAATCCTAAATATTGGGAAAACATAAATGAAGAAATGAGAGTATTTAAGAAAATCAATATGATTGGCTTTATGCTCTTAATGTCTGAAATTATGTCGTGGGCTAGAGATAACAATATAGCCACAGGATTTAGTCGTGGTTCTGTTGGTGGTAGTACAGTAGCCTATATTTCAGATATAACAGATATTGACCCTATTAAGTGGCATACAGTATTTTCACGTTTTGCTAATGAGTATCGTATAGAGGCAGGAGATATTGATACAGATTGGTATGAAGATGATAGACAAAAGGTTTATGATTACATTATTAATCGTTTTGGCAAAGAGAATACATCATATATCCTTGCCGTAGGTACTCTAAAAAGTAGAGCCGTTATAGATGTTATAGGCAAAGCATTTAGAGTTAAAACTAATGATAATACAGAGTATACATTAGATAAAATAAAACAAATAAAAGACGAATTTGATAAAGATGAACAAAAGACAAAAGAAAAATATATAGACCTTTTTTATTATTATGATGGTCTTATAGAATGTATAGTATCACAATCACAACACCCCGCAGGTTTGATAGTTAGTCCTATGACTTTAGCCGATAATTATGGTATGTTTTATGGTACTGACGGACAACAAATACTGCCTATTGATATGGAAGAATGTCATAGTTTGGGATTAATCAAATTTGACATATTAGGACTTAAATCTGTAGGTGTTATTGATAAATCTTGTAATCTTATAGGAACTCACTTTCCAAGGGCTTATCAAGTAAATTGGAATGATAAAGATGTTTTTGAAGATATAACACAAGATAGTACGGGAATATTTCAGTTTGAATCAGATTTTGCTAAACAATCTGTAAAGAAAATGCACCCTACAAGTATGGACGATTTGTGTTTGTGTTCTGCCTGTCTTAGACCTAGTGGTGAAAGTTATCGAGAACAAGTTTATCAAAGAGAGTTTAATAAGAACCCAAGTGAACTTATAGATAATCTTTTAGCAGACAGTTACGGATTTCTTGTATATCAAGAACAGACTATTGCATTTCTACAGGAAGTATGTGGGTTTAGCGGTTCAGAAGCCGATAACATCAGACGTGCAATAGGTAAGAAACAAAGAGAAAAGATAGACAAAGCATTACCACAAATACTTGAAGGTTACTGTAATAAATCAGATAAACCAAGAGATATAGCAGAACAAGAAGCAAAGAAATTTATTCAAGTAATTGAAGATGCAAGTGGATATTCATTTGGTTATAACCACGCTATGAGTTATGCTATGTTGGGTTATCTTATGGGGTATTTAAGATACCATTATCCTGTAGAGTTTATCACAAGTTTCCTTAACTGTGCAAAGAATGATGAAGATATAAATAATGGTGCGTTACTTGCACGTAGTAAAGGAATTAAAATTGAACCGCCTATGTTCCGACATTCTAATAGTGAATATGGGTGTGATGCTGAAAATAACGTGATTTATAAAGGCATAGGTTCAATTAAAAACATAGGAACTAATTGCGGTAATAATCTATACACATTAAAAGATAAAATATATTCTAACTTTATTGAACTGTTGTTCGATATATTTACAAACAAACTTGCACAGAAAAATGAATTAGAAAAACTTATCAAAATAGATTATTTCAGAGAATTTGGTGATGTTAATTATCTTTTAAACAGTTTTTATATTTTTGTATCATTATATAAGCGTAAAACGCTCAAAACGTCCGAATTAGACGATTTTGGAATTACAGTAGAGGATATTAAGCCTTACATTGAAAAAGCCACAGAAAAGACAATTAGTGGTATTGATATGCCTAATGTAATCCAAGTTATATGTAATAAATTGCCATATGAGCCGATAACTAATATAGAGAGAATATCAAATGAAATGGGTATATTAGGTTACACAGATAGAATAGATGATACTATACCCGATAATATCTATGTAGTTGGCAATATTGACACTAATAAGTATGGCACAAAGTTCATAACGATATATCATCCACACACAGGAGAGTATTATCAAAATAAAGTTAAGCGTAGTGCATACAACTTTAGCCCCTGTGAAAGTGGAGATATAATAAAAGCCGTATTCAACACTCAATACAAACGCAAAAAGAATGAACAAGATGAATGGGTTAGTTCTGACGAAACTGAGGAAATACTTAAAAATTACGCCATAATTAAGAAATTTGAATAATTAAGGAGAAAAAGTATGAAAGATGTATTTAAAATGCGTATCTATTCAATTACTATGATTCTAGGTATAGCAGTAGTAATACTTGTATCGTGTATTTCCTTTGTAAGTTGCGGAGGAATTGACGACACAAGCGCAATAAGGTCAAGTGCAGATATTAGAGCAGAACAATATCATTATCTTGATGATGAGGCAATAGCCTTATCCGATTCTATGACCGATACAGGTCTTAGAGCAGTAGCCTATGAAGCGTTTAACGAAGTTAACGATATTAGAGCAGAAGCGGGTGTTGATGAACTTAAATGGGATAAAAACCTTGAAACTGTAGCAGACGTAAGAGCCAAGGAATGTTCTGAGAAATTTTCTCATACAAGACCGAATGGTTCTCAATGGTATACTGTTAACAGTAAAATTCAAGGTGGAGAAAATCTTGCGTTTGGTTTTGATAACGCAGAAGATTGTGTAGAAGCGTGGATGGATAGCCCTACACATAGAGATAATATCCTATATGATGAGTTTGAAAAAGTTGCTATATCCATCTATGAAGAAGATGGCACTTATTATTGGAGTCAAGAATACGGTTATTAAAATAATTTCATAAAAGCACTTGACATTTCGCTCCTTATCTGATATAATAGATACAGAAAGATAAGGAGCGATTTATTATGTCTATTAAATTAAAAGCAAGATGTTTAAGGTGTAATTTTAAGAATGGTGATTTTAGAATATTTTCTTGGTCACCTATTACTAATATTGAATCACTTAAACTTTCACCTTATATGACATTTTCAAGTAAGGGAGAAGATAGTTATATCGTAGAAAACAAGGAGTATGAATTAGAGGTTGAGGAAATATCTTGTGACCCTAAGTATGGTTCTTGTGTAAGAATTATAAGCGTTCCGTCAATGATGTCGATTGATTTTAAGACACTCACAAGACAGGAATCATTTGAAATTCTTATGGATTGCACGTCAAGTGAAAAAATTGCTAATAATATTCTTGAAGCATATCCTAATTTCATTGAAAAAATCCTTACAGAAGGACAGGAGAGTATTGATTTATCTCTTATCCACGGAGTAGGTTCTGCATATCTTAATTCTTATACACGTAATCTTACGGAAAAGTATAAGTATTATGGAATGTTACAAAGATTTAAGGATTATGAGATTAACATAACTGATATTAAACAGTTAATTTCTGAGTATGTTGATGAAAATGGCATAGATACGGCACTTAATGAAAATCCTTATAAGGTATTAATTTCTATCCTAAAGAGGTCGTTTGAAAATGCCGATAAACTTATTATGTCTGTTCGACCCGAATTGGCTCATAGTGAACTCAGATGTGCATATTTGATTCTGAGTGTTCTTGAACAAAGTGAGAATGATGGTGACACCTATACAGACGCTAATGATTTATATTTCTATATCTTAAATGAATATCCTATTGCAAAGGAACTTGAAGATTTAATAGTTCCTGTTGTTCAGACTAGCGAATTATTTTATTACGAAGAAGAAACACATAGGGTGGCTATTGCAACTACATATAATGGTGAATGTATGATAGCCGACCTTGTAAGAGAAAAGACAAGTAATCCCCACAAACTTAATATAGATTGGACTAAATATACTGTTGTAGATGGTTTTGAAATGACCGAAGAACAGAGTAGTCTGCTTAGTAACGTATGTGAATATGATATTGCTATCCTTAGTGGTAAAGCAGGTTCGGGTAAAACCTCATCGGTTAAGGCTCTTATTAAACTTATGGAAGATAATGGGCTTTCATATTCCTTACTTGCACCCACAGGAGCGGCGGCTTTAAGACTTGCAAATCAGACAGGTCGTAAGGCTAGTACGATTCACAGAAAGTGTCTTAAAGACGGAGAAATTAATTCTGATATTATCATTATAGATGAAATGTCAATGGTAGGATTAGACGTATTTATAATGATGTTAAAATGTATAACCAATGAAAGAGCAAAGTTTGTTCTTTGTGGTGATATGTACCAATTACCAAGTATTTCAAAAGGTTGTGTATTTAGCGACCTTATTGAAAGTGGTAAAGTTCCTACCGCAGAACTTACAAAAGTTTTCAGATATGATACAAGCGGTGGTGCATTTGTTGGTGAGAATGTAAGACAGGGTAAACAGTTCTTTGATAGTGATAGATGTAAGGTTAACGGGAATGTACTTACAATCTCAAATAATTACAAGTTTATTGAAACAAATGAAATTTTTGAAGAAATAATAAAGGAATATGAACACTTATGCGGAATATATAAAGTAGAGGATATTATTATTCTCTCACCCTATAATGTAGGTGATTGTGGTACATTTAGGCTTAATGAATATATTGAGAATGAATATAACCCGCCTGTACCCAACAGTTTATCACTTTCGTATAAGAAAAATGGGGTCAATATAGTATTCAGAAAGAATAGCCGTGTTGTCAATACCAAGAATGATTATAAGGCTATGCCTTTAGAATCTTGGGAAATGATTAACAATTCTGATGGTATTCTTACGGAAGATGATGTACCTTTAACACAATTATTTAACGGACAAATAGGGGTTGTCCGTGATGTACAGGAAAAGTATTTAGTTTGTCAGTTTGATGAAGAACTCATAGTTATTCCCAAGGCTAAATTAGATACTCTTTTACTTGCAAGAGCAATATCAACACATAGAAGTCAAGGTGGTGAGTGGAAAGCCGTAATAAACGTAGTAAGTGAACAACATCAGAGATTATTAAGTAAACAGTTACTTTATGTATCTGATACAAGAGCAAAAGAAAAACATTGTGATATAGGAAGTCAAAAAGCATTTAATAATAGTTTGTTAATTGATGTAGTTGATAAGAGAAATACTTTCTTAAAAGAATTACTAGAAAAGGGGAATGTGAATGATTAAGAAAATTATTATTGTAGCACTTTTACTTGTAACTTTTACTACCACAACTGTTAAAGCAGAAGAAACACCCGTTAACAGGTGGAACATACAACTTACGGCTGATGAAATTGAACTTGTTTCACGTATTGTACAATTAGAATGTGGACACGATATTAGAGAAAGTAAATATGCCACTATCGAAACAATATTCAATCGTATATTTGACCCAAGATATCCGAATACTGTAGAAGAAGTTCTTTCACAAAAAGGACAATTCAGCACTTGGAAAAACAGAAATATTAAAAAGGCAACACCTACAACTGATACTTATGAATGTGTCGCTATGGTATTAAATGGTCAAACTAATGTTTTAGAATATGATAGATTAAAGTTTAATAACAAACCTATTGGTCAGAACCCTATTAAAATAGGCGCACAATATTATGGGAGTCAGAAATGAAAGATTTAAATTGTATATTCTGTAAATATTTTAATGACAAAAAGGGTTGTGAGCAAATAATGATTTTATCTATGTATGGTAAAACTGTTTGGCATTGTCCTACAATAACTAATTATTATTATGGAAAAATGATTTATCATTTTCCATTTAATATAATCTTTAAAATACAAAGATTCATTTGGGAAAAACGTGCTGATAAAGAATATAATGAGAAAGGAGGTAATCTATGAAATGACGCTTAAAGATTTTATAAGGGATAATCCTACACGAAAACTTATATTGTTATGGTTTGAAAATGAAAATGATGAAGAACCGCATACCGATTATAATTATCCCAACCAATTTACAGACCAAGCAAAGTCAATGATGGATATGGAAGTTATGGAAACTCAAACATTTGATGAAGAAGATTGGATTGAAGTATGGCTAAAATAATATTATATTCAACAAATTGTCCAAAATGTAATGTTCTTGAAAAGAAATTACAAAGTAAAAATATTGATTTTGAAATATGTAACGATGTAGACCTTATGTTGTCAAAAGGAATACAACAAGCCCCTTATCTTGAAGTAGACAATGAATTAATGGATTTTTCTAAAGCAGTTAAGTGGGTAAACGAAAAATAACGATTAGGAGCAAACTTTAAATGTATATTAACATCAATTTATGCAAAAACTTTGTAACTGCTTATAATCGTATGCAAGAAAAGTATGGAACTGATATTGCAGAGATTAATGGGTTTGATGACCCACAGTTATCATATACTGATTTTATTAACAATTTTATAGATAAAACAACTGTTGCAGATGCTTCTATTGATGGAAACTCAAATGTTAGTCATAAAGACATTGTAACTCTTGAAAGAGAAATGCCTAAACCACATAGTAAACTTTTGGCATTTAATAAAATATATTATGAAATTCAAAAAAAATATGGATTTAAAGCGGCTAATGATTGGTTAGAAATGGAATGGGTTGGTGCATTATATATGCATGATGCTAATTCATGTTCTTTCCGTTCATATTGTTTTGCTTATGACCTTAAAGATTTAGCAGAAAAAGGATTATATTTTATTGATGGACACAATGCTTTACCTGCACAACACCTTATTACATTTGTAGATTTTGTAAAAGAATTTGTAAGTTTTGCAAGTAATAGAACAAGCGGTGCAGTTGGATTACCTAATATAATTCCTTATATGTTTTATTTTTGGAAAAAAGATATA
>JAZLDV010000061.1:0-5108 GCA_045614925.1 Coprobacillaceae bacterium
AAACACATTCTTCCCTAAAGAATGTGTTTTTAATTTACAAACAAAAACCCCTTAGAAGTGATTTCTCACCTCTATGGGGTTATTTTATTATCCTAACCAAGCTCCGTTAGAATTAAATTTTTGTACTTTTCCGTTAATAGTTACAGTTCCTGTTACCATTGCACCTTTAGAGTTGAAATAGTACCAAGTATTGTTAATTTTTAACCAACCAGTAACCATAGCGTTATTTAAATAATACCATGTACCGTTTACTTTTTGCCAACCAGTCATCATATGGCTATTCATGTAGTACCATTTTCCTCCGTCTTGAATCCATCCAGTTTTCATTTCAGAATCTAAGAAGTACCATTTACCGTTATCTTTAACCCATCCAGTTTTCATAGCTGTGTCTAAGAAATACCATTTACCACCGTCATTTAACCATCCAGTGATCATATGGCTATTTAAGTAATACCATTGACCGTCAATTTTTTGCCAACCAGTTACCATATGAGTATTTAAGTAATACCATTTGTTGTTGTCTTTTACCCAACCAGTTTGCATAGCACCAGTACTATCCATGAAGTACCATTTACCTGCATCTTTAACCCATCCAGTTTGAGCTACACCATCTACGTAGAAGTACCATTTTCCATCTACTTTTTCCCAACCAGATAATGTTGGAACTTTTTCTAATGCATTATAAGCATTTTGTAATGCTTCTAATGCATAATCAACAGCAGCTTGAGTTTCAGCATCAAATGCAAGTTTAGCTTCAATTAAAGCTTTTACAAATGCATCATATGATTCTTTAGTATAACCATCATTTTGTGTACCAGATACTTGTGAATAATATTCATTTAACGCAGATGTATCTACACCTTTATATTCACCATTTAATAATAATAATTCTGAAATATCGATATCACAATTATTCCATTCAATGATAATTTCTAATATAGTACT
Organism: Coprobacillaceae bacterium; assembly: GCA_045614925.1. Lineage (GTDB taxonomy): Bacteria > Bacillota_I > Bacilli_A > Erysipelotrichales > Coprobacillaceae > JAZLDV01. The sequence continues at coordinate 946 of JAZLDV010000061.1, forward strand.
ATCTGCTGGTAAGATAAATTCATTTAAAGTTTTATTTAAATGTCCTACTTTAATAGTTTTTTCAGTAGTACGTACAGTTACTGCTGCATTTGAAATTGCATTAGCACTTTGAATAATTTTAATTTTGTTTGCATCATTGTTTTCAGAAACTGAATAAACTAATTTACCAGTTTTATCAACAGGTATAAATGAAGTAGATAAAGTTCCATCTGTTAAGTATGCAAATTGACCTTCTCTTGTTTCTTGGCTTGTTGATTCATAAGTTGGGTCATTTAATGTTGGCATATATTCTCCACCATTAATTTCAAATTCTTGGAATCTTAACCATTTATCTGAACCAGCTTTTGTTTTTGTAATTTCAAATTTAATAAATTTTACTTTTTTGTTAATATCAGTTGCTTCTTTAGCATTATATGAAGTTTCATGTAATGGTAATACATCATTGATATTATCTTCATTGTTAGCTTCACCTTCTAATTCTTCAGTAGCACTACCAATTTCCATAATACTTTCCCAATTATTACCATCTAAAGAAACTGAGATTCTACCATGACGTGGCCAGTCATGTTCACTATCTCTACATACAACTTTTAATGTTCTTAAATCAATTTCTTGACCTAAATCATATACAAAGAATCTTCCAGCAGTTTGGCTTCCATAGAAGATAGTTTGTGTAGTTCTATCACCATCAAATAAGAATTCAGCAGGATTGTTTGCTTTATCATAAATACTAAATGATGAATTATTTAAGAATGTTTTACCTTTAAGTTCAAATGTAGTTAAAGATAATTCTTTAATATCAAATGTAATATCAGCATTAGTTTTGTTAATTAAACGTACATAACGTGCATCAACATTTTTACCTACAACATATTCACTCATTTCATGTTCATTTTTACCTACTTCTAATGTTAATCCATTACCATTAGTTAAGTTTTTAGTAATACTTGTAATTTCATGAATACGATCTAATTTAATACCGATATATTCACCAGCTTTTAAAGTTACACCATTTAATGCATTTAATTTTGCATTATCATATCCAATAACTGTAGCATGATCAACATAAGCTTCTACATTAGTATATGCAGTTGTTTTATGAGGTGCTTCAGTCACAATATTAAATTCTCTCATTGCAGTCCATTTTCCAGATCCACCAACTCGTGAACATTCATAACGCACTGCAATTACATTTTTAATTTCAACATCACTGATTTTTACAGTTGCAGCATATGGTCCATATTCTTTACCATCTAATGCTTTCCATTCATTAGAACCTTCTACTTTATATAATACTTTACCATATCCGAAAGTATCATCATTTTTAGAAGCAGTACCATTTAAGATATCTACACCATAGATAGTTGTAGGTTCACTTAAATTTAATTGGAAATAAGCACCAGTTGCTTCAGCACCATCATGCCATGCAAATGTAGAAGGATCATTATCTGAAATATTAGCAATTGCTCCTGAATACCAAGTTGAATAACTTGATGTTGGAGTAATTTCTACTTTGCTACCTTTTCCTTCAAATACATAATCATTTACAGGTCCAGCAACTAATTCATTTAATTCTTCTGCTAATGGGATTAAATGAGTTGAACCAGGAGTTACAACTTTATTTGATCCATCAACCATTTTTTTAGTATATGTTTTAGAAGTACTTAATTTTGAGCTTCCTGCAGTATAATTATTAAATGCAGAATATAAATCATTGTCATCAATATCTAATTTTGTTAAAGCAAAGTAAGAGATTGATTGACATAAATCTCTTAAAGAGTTAGTAAATGGCAATAATTCATCTTTTAAAGCTTCATTTGTACTCTTAGCATGGAAATCATCACATGCTTTAATAATAATTTCTAATTCTGATAATAAACGTTTAGCAACGTCACTCATATCTTCTTTATTTTTTAATTTTGTTTTAAATTCATTAATTAAAGATTGTAATTCTTCAGATTCAGCTAAAACTAATCCATGTCCATTAGGTTGTGGGTTAGACATATGTTTAGCTAAAGTATGTAATTCTTTTGCAGCATTTTCATCAATATATTTAAATGAATCAGCCCAGCTCTTATCATCATCGAATGATTTTACATTCCATGTATAATCTGCAACTGCAAATAATGCTACTTTAGAAGCTTCAGCTTCTTGCATTGGGTTAGTTACAACACCATAAATATCATTTACATTAATATCTGTACGTAATAATGAACCTTTACCCATTAACATACGTGAGTGGTTAATATCATTAACTGGCCAGTTTAACCAGAATAATGGTGCTCTACGTTCAGTTTTTCCATTAGTTACATTATATCTTCTGAAATGTTCTAATGTTTTTTGTTCTACTGGCTGACATACTGCTTCACCAGTCCAGAAAATTTGTACATCTTCAGGGAATCCAGCATCTAATTCATTTAATTCTGAATAATTTCCTTGCCATGAATGGTTATACCCTTGTGGACAGAATACTAAGTTATATACATCACCTTTGCTATCAACCCATTTTTGTAAATCATTCATAACTTTAATAACTACGTTTCTAGGTAAGTTTCCAGCATCGTCACCTAAAACACCGAATTGACGTACACCAACTTCATATAATTGTTCAAATTTTGCGATGATTTTTTGAATATCTGCATCATAAGATGAAGCAGTAATTCCTCCATTCATAAATGGGTGAATTGTCCATACAAAGCGACATTTGCTTTCATTTCCAACTCTTGCCATTTCTTGAATTGCTTCTAATTCTGATTGAGGATATGGATCTCTCCATCTTGCACTATGATATGGATCATCTTTTGGTGCAAAGATATAAGATGTCATCTTGAAATCTCCACCAAATTTCATTAAAGACATACGATCTTCATTTGACCAAGGAATACCATAATATCCTTCAATAAATCCACGAATATTCGCATCAGCATAATCTTTCATTTCAAAATGACGAATAGTTGAACCGTCCATTTGATTAAAAATATGCTTTAATGATGTCAATGCATAAAATGCACCATCACTATTTGCTGCTAATACAACAATTTCATCATTATTGGCAGATAAAAAATAAGCTCCAAAATGATCAAATAAACTTGCTTCAACAGCATAATTTTCTTGAACATAAGTATCTACAAAACCTTTAGAACCATATGTTCCAACTAATACATTTGTTTTACCTTTTACAACATCACGTGAATAAGTCACTTCTTTACCTTTAATAGCAAAGACATCTTCTAATCTTTGTAATGTTACAGTGTCAATGTCATCTTCAACAACAACATTAACTTCTTCCTTAATGATAAACTCATCATCGCCATAAGTCATATCATGAGGGATTGGATAGATCTCGTATTCATTTTCTTTTGCAAATGTATCAACCACAAATCCTGGTGTTACAAATGTAAAAGTATTGAATGCAAGAACGAATGCTAATAATAATTTAAGCATCTTGATCCAGTTTTTTAACATTTCTATTCCTCCTTATAAAATATTAGTCATGCGTAAGCATTTCCAAAAATACTATAACATAAATTTCCATATTACTTAACACTTTTAAAAAATAAAAACAAAAAAAGAGCATTACTGCTCTTTTACATATCTTCTCTCTACTCTTTCACTTAACAGGCAAGTCACCTCATAAGGAATTGTATCCAATTCCTTAGCCATTCTAGCAAGACTCATATGTTCACCAAAGATTTCTACAAGTTCATGAACTTTAACACTTTCATCAACTTTTACCATCATCTGATCCATACATACTCTTCCTACAATAGGATATTCTTTGCCATTAATCACAACACATCTTCCCTGATTCGCTCTAATAAAGCCATCAGCATAGCCAATTGGTAAAGTGGCTATAATTTCATCTTCTTGCGCTTCATAAGTATGACCATAACCAATACATTCACCTTTATAAACCTTCTTAATCATAGCTACTTTTGTATATAAAGACATTACCTGTTTTAATTCATCACATTCATTTCCTGCAGGATCAACTCCATACATCACAATCCCACATCTTGCTAAATTTGTTTTTTCTTCTTTATGATACAGCATTGAAGCTGAATTCTGACAATGAATATATTTAAATTTTCTATCTCCAATAATTTCATTAAATAATTCATATTGTCTTTCATAAGCATCATTTTGCATTGGATCATCAGCTG
>JAZLDV010000062.1:0-9653 GCA_045614925.1 Coprobacillaceae bacterium
TTCATATTTTTCTCTATCTAAAACCTGATCTTCACTTCCATATAAACTTAATACTTTTAAATCAGTATCACTAAGATCCGATGTAGAATATGCTGCTAACAAAATAAGACCTTTATATTCTTCATAATTATCTTTTAAATACGATGATGCCATTGCTCCACCTAAAGAATGCCCACCAATATACCAGTCTTCTACCTCTTTATACATATCTAATACATCATTTGCACCATTCATATTCAATACAGCTAAATGCAATGGCATTTTAACGACTATACACAATATCCCGTTATCTGCACATTTCTTTAATAATGGTGCATAACTTGCAGATTCTACTTTTCCTCCAGGATAAAATATCATTCCTGCTTTAATATGCTCGGGTTTATAAATAGTATATTTATCATTATCTTCAATAGATTGAGATGTTTCTACAATGGTTAAAGCATTATCAGACGCATGATAATAATCAATAACATAATAAATACTTGATATACATATTACAATTACCAAAGCTCTAATGATTCTTTTAATAAACTTTCCCATTATAATCCCATTCTTTTCTTCATACTATTAATCATTTCTTTAGAAATATTGAATTTTTGGCATAAGAATTCTTCTATTTCATCCATAGATTTTCCTCTTAACTCTTCTTCACTTATACCCATCATATTCATCATTCTCTTTAACTTATCATACATCTTTGTATCACCTTGGTTAAACTTATTCATCACATCATCATAAAAATCTTTTGCTTCATCCAATGTCTTTTCATGATTTGCTTCAATTAATGATTGAATACGTTCTAATTCATCTATTTCTTCACTATCTAATTCTAACTCATCAAACAATTTTAGTGCATGCACACATACAGATTCTAATTCATTATGATAATGAACATCATCTAATGTACATGCATAATCTAATTCTTCTTTTAATTCATTTAATGATTTATCTTGAAGATAAGTTAATTCTACATCTTCATATATATCATTTCTAATATCTTCTATAACTCTAGAAGTAAAATAAGCAATCTTATCACTATCACTCATTTTATATACAATATCCAATTCACATATTTCAGATAATGCATATAATAATGATTCTACGTTGATAGATGAAGTATCTAATAAATGATTATTAATTTTAATACTGATCTGTTTTCTATTTTTATGAAGTTCTAAAACTTCAATATCTTTATACTCAATAGAAAAGACTTTATTAATTCCATAATATAAAGTTGTATCACTAAAAATAAGACCCTGACTTCCATCTAATTCTTTAGAACAATCTATATAAGATATGATTGTTCTAATATCATTACTTCCAAAACTATAGATCGCATTACCTATTGTCATAGGTAATGATGATAATGTATAGTAAGCTGTCATATTAGAAAAATAATCATTTAATATTGATAATAATTGTTCATTATTCATAAACTAATCCTTTCTAAATACAATAAATAAACATGCACTTATTGCCATAAATAATGGATAATATAAGAATGGCATAATATCTAAAGGTGTTAATCCTGTTAATGAAGCAGCTGATAATAATTGTGCCCCATAAGGAATAAATCCTTGTCCTACTGATGCAAAAATATCTAATAATGATGCTGTTCTTGTACTCTTTACATTAAATTCATCACTCATCTCTTTTGCAATAGGTCCAGCCATAATAATTGCTACAGTGTTATTTGCAGTACATAAGTCTACTAAGAACGCTAATGAAGCAATACCGAATTGTGCTCCTCTTGCACTATGAATACGGTTTTTAATTTGAAGTAATAAATAATCAATTCCACCATTTTCTTTCATTAATCCTACAACACAAGCAACAATAATAGAAATAACTGTAATATCATACATTCCACTTACACCACTTCCAATAGCGCTAAACATTTCTGGAATAGTTGCACTTTGTGTTACTAATCCAATAACAAACGATAAAGCAGTTCCTGAAATTAATACTGTAAATACATTTAATCCAATTAATGCTCCAAATAATACAAAAATATAAGGAACAACTTTTAAAATATTATATGTTAATTCCCCTGTTCCGCTATAACTTCCTTTACTTGTTAATACATAAAAAACAACAATTGATAAAATAGCAGCTGGTAATACAATAAAGAAGTTTTCTTTAAATTTATCTTTCATTTCACACCCTTGTGTTTTAACAGCAGCAATTGTTGTATCTGAAATCATAGATAAATTATCCCCAAACATTGCTCCACACATAACAGCCCCCATGCATAAAGCAAGTGAAAATCCTGTATTTTCAGCAATTCCAACTGCAATTGGTGCTAACGCAGCAATTGTCCCCATTGAAGTTCCCATTGAAATAGAAATAAAACATCCAATCACAAATAAACCAACAACTGCAAATTGTGATGGCAATACTGATAATCCTAAGTTAACTGCACTTTCAGCTCCACCAGTAAAACTAATTAAACCTGAAAAAGCACCTGAACATAAGAAAATAAGACACATTGTAATAATATTTGGTTCTCCAACACTTTTTGAAATAATATCAATTTTTTCATCAAATGTTTTTCCTTTTGTTTGAATCATAGCAATTAACAATGCAATTAAGAATGCTACTATTGCAGGCATTGCATAAAAATCTTTTGTAATAAAACCTGATCCTAAAAATAATACTAGATAAACTGCGATAGGCAATAAAGCCTTCATATTTCCTTTTCTCATATAAATTTTTCCCTCTCTTTTTTTCTTTTAGTATACTAACATAATTTGTAATAAAATGTCTAAGAAATATTGAAAAAATGTTATATAATTATACTTAGAAACGGAGGAATCTATATGCCTTTAAAAATAATTAGAGAAGATATTACAAAATTATCATGTGACGCTATAGTCAATGCTACAAATAAAAGACTATTACCAAGTAATAATGGGGTTAATGGGGCAATACATAGAGCTGCAGGAGATGAATTTTCAATTGAATGTGCAAAGTTAGGTGGATGTAAAGTAGGAGAAGCAAAGATTACAAAAGGATATAATCTAAAATCTCGTTATGTAATTCATACAGTAGGACCTAAATATAGAGGTGGCATTAATCATGAAAGAGAATTATTAGAATCATGTTATAAAAACTGTTTACAGTTAGCATTAGATTATAATATTGAATCCATAGCTTTTCCACTTATTGCTTCAGGTACATTTAGATTTCCTAAAGATGAAGCCTTATCTATCGCAACAGATACTATAAGAGATTTCTTATTACAGCATGATATGCTTATATATCTTGTTGTGTTTGATAAAGAATCATTTGAAATCTCTAGGCATCTACACAATGATATTCAATCATATATTAATGATCATTATGCAAGTTTAAAATATACTGGAAGAAGATATGAATCAGATTCATTCTTTGAAGAAAGATCAAAGTCTCGTCCAGACATAATTGCAAGACAAATATCAGTAAAAGACTTAGAAAATATTATTTCTAATGCAGATGAATTTGAACCATTCAATTATTTAGATAATGATTTTAATGAATCGTCTATATCTACTAATGTTCCACGCGATACATCTGAATTTGAACTAAAAGATGAATATATAAAAGAAGCATCTGTAACTTTCAAATCATCTAAGCCTTTTGTAGATAAAGATTATATTAAAGCTCATTTAGAAGAATTATTTAGTTATAAAGATGAAAGTTTTTCTAAAATGCTTTTTAGAAAAATTGATGAAAGTGGTTTAAAAGATAGCGAGATTTATAGAAGAGCCAATATGGATAAAAGATTATTTTCTAAAATTAGATGTAATGATGACTATAAACCAAGTAAAAAGTCTGTCATTGCTTTAGCTATTGCTTTAAAGATGGATTTAGATGAAACAAAAGAGTTTTTATGCAAAGCTGGATATGCATTATCTCCCGCTTATAAATTTGATATTATTATTAAATTTTTTATTAGTAATCAGGTATATGATATATTCGAGATTAATAACGCATTATTTGAACGTGATCTGCCAACATTATAAATGTCGCCTTTAAAGCGACCAATCTTATTCGTTAAATTGTTATGATGTATATGTAAAGGAGATGATATATATGAGTAACAATTTAACAGAACTAGTATTTATTTTAGATAGAAGTGGATCTATGTCAGGTATGGAAAGTGATACAATTGGTGGATTCAATTCTATGATTGAAAAACAAAAAAAGATTGATGAGCCATGTTTTGTAACAACAGTATTATTTAATACAGTGTGTGAAACAATTCATGATCGATGCGAATTAAAAGATATTAAAAAAATGAGTGATGATGATTATATGGTTGGAGGATGTACTGCATTAAATGATGCAATTGGTCAGACAATCACACATATTGAAACAATTCACAAATATATTAGAAAAGAAGATATTCCTGCTCATACAATGTTTGTGATTACAACTGATGGATTTGAAAATGCAAGTCATCAATATAGTCGAAAACAGGTTAAAAAGATGATTGAAGAAAAGAGAAAATTAGGATGGGAATTCTTATTTATAGGGGCTAATATTGATGCTAAAGAAACTGCAGAAGAATTAGGTATTGATAAGGAAATGAGTGCTAATTATGTTTGTGATGATATTGGTACAAATCTAGTATTTGAAGGTATTGCTCATGCTGCTAGCTGTCTTAGAATGAATATGTCTACAGAATCTTGGAATGAAGATATTGAACTTGATTTTTGCAATAGAAAAATTTGATTTTACAATCACTTTATGATAAATTAATTATACTTAACTGCCACCGGGTAGGAATGCAAAGCATTCGTAACACATCGTTAGGTCTTAGAAGATGTGTTTACGGATGCTTTTTTTTAGGAGGAAATATGAATATTGTTCAGTCATTTAAAGATTTAAATAAATTACAGTTATGTATATGGTTATCTTCACTTAGTATTATTCTTATATCATTTGTTTTATTTAAAACAAATGATTATATGACTTTGATTACTTCACTTATTGGAGCAACAGCTTTAATATTTGTTGGAAAAGGTGATGCATTAGGGCAGTTTCTTACAATAGTATTTGCTTTATTTTATTCTATTATTTCATATGATTGTCACTATTATGGAGAAATGATTACATATGCAGGTATGACATTACCTTCTGCTTTGTTTGCTTTAGTTGAATGGTTAAAACATCCTTATAAAGATAATGAGGTCAAAGTTAAAGAATTAACTAGAAATAATATTTTATTTTTATTTTTTAGTTCTATTATCGCTACAATTATATTTGGTTCTATTCTTGTTTATTTTAATACAGCAAATATTACTTGGAGTATTATATCTGTAACAACAAGTTATATTGCTTCTATGCTTACAATACTAAGAAGCCCTTATTATGCTTTAGCCTATTGTTTTAATGATATTATTCTTATTATTTTATGGATTCTTGCAAGTTTATCTAATATGAATTATATTCCTATGATTCTTTGTTTTATTATATTTTTAGTCAATGACGCATTAGGATTTATTCAATGGCAGATGATGAAAAAAAGACAGGACCTATTGTCTTAACAATAGGTCCTATTTGTAATAATCATTTAAACTTTTAAATTGATATCCTTCATTTGTAGCATAATCAATAATATCACTTAATGCTTCTACATTATCTTTTGATACAGCATGTAATAAAACAACTGCTCCACTATGTAATCTTGAAGTCACTGTTTCATAAGCATAATCTTTTCCTTTTTGATTATCTGTATCCCAATCTCTATAAGCCACAGACCAGAATACTGATTTATATCCTAAATTATGAATTAAATTTAAAGTATCTTCACTATAAACTCCTGAAGGGAAACGATAGTATTCATCATTATATCCAAACTGTACTCTTAACATATTATGAACAGCTAAAGTATCAGTTGCTAATTGTTCATGTGTTAAAGATGTACTATCTTTATGTTTATTACTATGACTTCCTACAATATGTCCTTCATTTATCATTCTTGCTACAATATTTGGTGATGATTTAACAAATGATCCAGTTACAAAGAATGATGCTTTTATATTTTTTTCTTTTAATATATCTAATACTTCAGAAGTTAAATTCTGATATTCATAACCACAATCAAAAGTCAGATATAATCTTTTATCTGATGCTTTATTATCCCATGCAAGAGCATTCGATTTATACGCATCAAATCTATTTTGATTATTCACTGTAATAGAATGTGGTTTTCCATTTTTCGCTATACCATATGAAAATGCATAAGATGTATTATCTAGTGTAACAGCATTATTCACTGTATAAGTCACTGCTTTTAACGAAGGTAACCCTGTATATGTACTTCCGCTATAATTTACTTTATATTTTACTGTGATATCTTTGTTATTTTCAGGTTCTTCCTCGTCTTTTTTATCAGTTTCTTCTTTATCTTCTTTTTTATCAGATTCTACTTCTTTATCCTCTTCTTTTTTATTGTCTTCTTCTTTATCTTTATTTTCTTCTTTCTTATCTGTTTCTTGTTTATCTTTATTTTCTTCTTTGTTCTCTTCTTTTTTGTCAGTTTCTTCTTTATCTTCTTTTTGCTGTGTATCTTCTTCGTTTTGATCTGTCTCATCAGGAACTTTTATTTCTTCTTTATCTTCTTTGTCCTCTTTATTTTGAGTATTATTTTCATTAGGAGATAAAGTATTATTCATTAATAAATTATTTAAAAAATCATTTTCTATTGGACTATCTTTTGTTTTTACAATAACAGCTATTCCTAAAACCAATGAAAGAACAAGTAAAAGTATATGTTTAATCATAATATCAACTCCTCATATATGTACCATTATATCACAAAACAAAAAAACACCCAATTAAAAAAGATATGTTATCGAATAATGTCATATAACATAAAAAGGCCTGAACTTACATATTTGTAAGTTCAAGCCTTTAACTATTAATAATTTTCTTTTCTTACTTCAAAAAAGCTTTTTGAGAAATCACAAACTGGACATTGTTCAGGTGCTTTAGTTCCTACAACGATGTGACCACATACTCTACATTCCCACATCACTTGTTCACCTTTTTCAAATACTTGTTTCATTTCTACATTATTTAATAATTTTCTATATCTTTCTTCATGAGTTTTTTCAATAGCAGCTACTTTTCTGAATTTTTCTGCTAACTCATGGAATCCTTCTTCATCTGCTTCTTTAGCAAAAGTATCATACATATCAGTCCATTCATAGTTTTCACCTTCTGCAGCAGCTAATAAGTTAGCAGCAGTATCTTTAATTCCACCTAATGCCTGGAACCATACTCTTGCATGTTCTTGTTCATTTCTAGCTGTTGATAAGAAGATTTCTGCTAATTGATCATAGCCTTCTGCCATCGCAACATTTGCAAAATAAGTATATTTGTTTCTTGCTTGAGATTCCCCTGCAAAAGCAGCTTTTAAGTTTTCTTCAGTTTTAGTTCCAGCATAAGGATTAGCTGGTTTCACTTCTTCAATTGCTTCAAAGAAAGATGCATCTTTCTTACATAATGGACAGATATAATCTGCGCTTAATTCACCTTCATGGATATATCCACATACTTTACATTTATATTTCATAATTCCGATCTCCTTCATTTTACTTTTATTCGTTGTATTAAGTAGTAATGATTACTACTTAACTATATTATATACCAAATTTTGTATATTTCAATAGGTTTGATAAAAAAATTTTTTTATATTTTAATATTGATTTTGTTCATTTTTAACAAAATCAGCTATTTTTTGCATAAAAAAGCATGAATTTTCACTCAAATTAGCAACCGTTTGAAAATCAAAAAATTTATTTTTCTATTTATCATAAAAAAACAAACAATTCACTCAATAAATCACTATATTTTTAGACTTTTTAGATATTTGATTTTCACAATTTTTATTCCTTGATACAAACATATTTACCCTATACAATAAGCATATACCTACTAGATTATTGATATACAAATTATAATGAATATTTAATTTGTATTTTGATTTTTCCTCACACAAAAAGAAACATAGGCATTTAGTCTATGTTTCTTTTTGTATTCTATTTAAAATCTGATGATTCTATCTGCAATTGTATCAGCAAATTTTTCATCATGTGTTACAATTAATATCCCCATGCCACTTCTAGCAAGATCTTGAATTAATTCAACAATACTTACAATAGATTCACTATCTAAAGCACTTGTCGGTTCATCAAAGCATAAAATACTTGGATTTAACATACATGCTCTTGCGATAGCTGCTCTTTGTTTTTGTCCTCCCGATAATTTAGAAGGGTAAGTATCTTTTTTATCTAAGATTCCCATATTGTTTAATAATTGTTCTGCTTTATATATAGCTTCTTCTTTATTCATTAATTTATGATATAAAGGGGCATCTATACAATTTTGTAAGATTGTCATATGAGGAAATAAATTCCAGTTTTGAAATACTAATCCTACTTTTCTTTGGAATTGTTCTTTAATTTGTTTTGAAGTTTTATTTTTTGATAATAATTGTAAACCATCTAATTCAATACTTCCTTCATCCATTATCTCTAACTGATTTAAACATCTAAGTAACGTTGTCTTTCCTGCTCCTGATTTTCCCATTAGACAGACTATTTCATTTTTATTCACAGTTAAAGAAACCTGATCTAATACTTTTGTTCCATTAAATGATTTACTTATATTTTTAATTTCTAACATAACATCCCTCACTTATAACAATCTATTCTTTTTTCTATATTCTTCATAATGATTTCAATGATAAATGTCATTGTTAAATAGATTATTCCAACATATATAAATGGAATTGCAGTTGCATAAGTATTTACTGCATTTCTTCCAGCTTTTAACAATTCAGATGCTCCTAATATATTAATTAAAGATGTATCTTTAATTAATGTTAAGACTTCATTAGATAAAGAAGGAAAACAATTGACTATAGCTTGTGGAAGAATAATTCTTCCATATGTTCTTGCCTTACTATATCCTAATACCTGACATGCTTCACTTTGATTTATATCTACAGATTGTATTCCTCCTCTAATAATTTCTAAGAAATAAGCTGTATAATTTAATATAAAGGCTACATAAATTGATGTATTACGATCTAATGTTATACCAAGATATGGTAAACCAAAGAATATAAACATCATTTGTAATAATAAAGGTGTTCCTCTTTCTACAATAATATATATTCTAAGAATACTATTGATAATTGGATTCTTTATTCTTTGTATACTTGCTAGTAACAATGATAATGGAAAAGATAATACTAATGTAATAATAAAGACTTGTAAAGTGACTAAGGTTCCTTCAAAGAAGGGCTGTATTAATTGTTTAATTAACATTATTCTGCAAACCATTTATCATAAATTGATTTATAGCTTCCGTCATCTTTACATTCTTTTAAAGTCTTATTTAAATTATCTAATAACTCTTTATCTTCTTTTCTTACACCAATACCATATTCTTCATCTCCAAAATTATCTTCTAAAATACGATATTTTGATTCACCTCTTTGTTTGATTACATATCTTGCTAAAACTTCATCACATACAATCGCATCACTTCTTTTTGCTTCTAAATCCATAAAGCATTCAATATTTGTATCAAACTCTACTGGTTTATCTTTTAATGTTTTTACAAACTCTTCATCTGCATTCACTGCATCTAATGCA
>JAZLDV010000063.1:0-47577 GCA_045614925.1 Coprobacillaceae bacterium
ACCAGTACCAATAAACATCATCCAATCTTCTTTAACTTGTGGAGAGATATCTTTTGGACATGACCATGTTTTACCATCATCATCAGAATATGTCATCCATAAATATTGTGCTCTTAAGATATGTAATTCACCTTTTTTAGCACCACTGAAAATATATGCATTTCCTGCTGGTTCTCCATTTTTATATAAGTTTCCTAATTCTTTATATGGAGCCTCACATTCAGTAATCATCACATATTCAGTCACATTTCCTTCACTATCATAAACAACACCGTTTTCTCTTACAGTGTATTCATTGTTGTTAGCATCAAATAATTTTTGATATTGTTTTCCATTAATAGTTGTATAACCATTTCCAGTATTAATAATACTAGTATTCATTAATCCTGAACTTTCTGGGAACATATCAACAAATGCAAAGATTCTTCCTGAATTTTGATCTTGTACCATTGCAGCATCAATTAAGAATGCACATGGTGTTTGGTTATTGTTGTCTACTAAGTCTACAACTTCAATTGGTTCACCAAATTCAGTTTCATCTTTTTCTCTTCTTCTTAAAATAAAGTCAATATTTCCTGCATCACCTAAACCACTGTTACGTTGGTCAGTTGCTGCAATAATAGTTCCTTCTTTTGTAACAATCATAGATGGAATACGATATCCTACTGAACCATCATATCCTGTATAGAATAATTCATTCATTTCTGTACGTGTTGCATTTGATAAATCATCCACCATTGGTGCATCATAAATCATACCAGCATGTAATTGTTCAACTTCTGAAGGTGTTGCTACAGAAGTATAGAAATTGATTGAATCAATACCACCTACAAAATGATATTTATCAGTTGTTAAATCAGTATAACCAGCACTAATAACATTTGCAGTTGTCATCTGATTTAAGAAATTAGCTCTATTAGAATATTTATTTACATATTTTCCATCTACATAGAATGTATAAACATTACTAGCAGATCCATTTGTTTTTGTCATAGTGACAGTATGCCATTTTGTATCCTTAATATTTGAATTAGGAATTGGTAAATCAGTTCCATTTACTTCAATACCTACCTGATTAGATTGAGGATTTACATAAATACTCATATGTTCATTGTCTGAGTTGTTATTAGAGAAAGCAACTAATGTCATTTTTCCAGCATTTACATCTTCAACTCTATAACGAATTGAAACAGTTCCTTTATCTAATGTTTTTAATGCAGCAACTGCATTTACATCATACATAGATTCATATTTTGAATTGTTTCCAAAATATAAATTGTTAACACCTAATAATAAATCTTTTCTTTCATTTGAATGATAATATTGAATTTCTTCTTCACTTAATACAGTGTTATAAACTTCAATATTTCTGTGAGTTCCTGTAAAAGGATAATTACTTGTCGCATTGCTTCTTTTTCCAATACCAATACCGATATAATCAGCACTAGGAATAGAATCTGTTACAATGTTAGAAGCAGTTGTTCCTTCTTTTATCATTTTACCATCTAAATAAATTTGATATTTTGCTCCACCTTGATATGTAATTGTTAACTTATGTTCTTTAGATAAATCATATGAAGAAATATCAACAGTTGCATTACTTACTAAATGTCCTCCTGTTGTATTTCTATGCTCAATACCTAATTTACTTCCATTGATATAAGCAGTGAAATAGTTGTTTTGTGTTGTACTATTTCCAATAAAAATTAATGAGTTAACACTTGTTCCAGTACATGTAAATGTAGTGTTAAATGTTAAATCATTTGTAAATTCTGAGATTTTATCACTAATATTTAATGCATTTGTTCCATTAGTAATATTCACGATATCTTCTCTTGAATAAACTGGTGTTTTTGTCGAAGCTAATGATTGTGCTATATTAGGGTTAATAACACTTAATACCATTAATAATGACAAAAACATTTTAAACATTTTTTTCATAGTTTTTCTCCTTTCATATTAAACTTCAAATATTATGATGTAAATTTTTGTAAATTACAAGGTAAAAGGCTTACATTTTTTAATTTATACAAATAATATGTTATTTAATCTAAAAAAGGATGAGAAATATATTTCTCATCCTTCATGTTAGTTATAATCGTCTTCAATTAATCCATCATCAATAATTTCTTCATCTGATTCTTCATCAGTGTAGATATCATTCATATCAATATGAACTTCTTCAAATTTATGACGTGTTCTTAAATCCCAGCAGTTTTCACCAGTTGTGATCATTCTTCCATCTAATGTGATGTTTGTATAGAATAAAGATTCAAATTCATCTTTTTGTTCTTGTGTGAATCCTTTTACTTCTGATACTTCTTGATATAATCTGTGGAAATCTACAGGTTTCTTTTTCATTTTTAATAAATCATAAGCAATATCAACCATTGAACTTTGTTTGTAATCAATCATAATGTTCCTCCTACATTTTTTCAGGTGCACTTACACCAATTAAATTTAATGCATTTTTTAAAGTAATTTGTGATGCTTTTACTAAAGCTAATCTTTGAGAAGATAATTCTCTGTTATTTTCATCAATAACATAACATTCATTATAGAATGAATGGAATAATTGAGCTAATTTTTGAATATAGTTTGCAATTTTATGAGGTGTTCTTGCTTTTGCACTTTCTGCAACTTCATTTCTGAACTCATTAATATGTTTTACTAATTCAATTTCTTTATCATGAGTTAATAACTCATAATGATCTGCTGCTTCTACATTTGCATTTAATGCTTGTGTTTCAATAGAACACATTCTTGCATGTGCATATTGAGCATAATAAACAGGGTTTTCATTTGATTTTGATTTTGCTAAACCTAAATCAAAGTCAAATGGTGAGTTTGCTGCTTTTGATACGAAGAAGTATCTTACTGCATCAACACCAATATCTTCAATTAAGTCTTTGATTGTTACAGCGTTTCCTGTACGTTTACTCATTTTTACAACTTCACCATTTTCAACCATACGTACCATTTGCATAATATCAATATTTAATTGATCAGCGTTGTAACCTAATGCTTGAATTGCTGCTTTCATACGAGCAATATATCCATGATGGTCTGCACCTAATAAGTCTACTAAATATTCATATCCTCTATCTAATTTATTTAAGTGATATGCGATATCAGGAGTTAAGTAAGTATAACTTCCATCAGTTTTAATTAATACTCTGTCTTTGTCGTCGGCAAAATCAGTTGTTCTAAACCATAATGCTCCATCTTCTTCATATGTATAACCTTGATCTTTTAATCTTTGGATAGTAGGTTCTACTTTATTTCCTTCATATAAAGAAGTTTCACTAAACCATACATCAAAATGTACTCTAAATTCAGCTAAAATATCTTTAATTTTAGCTAATTCATGTTCAGTACCAATTGTTCTAAAATAAGAAATAGCTTCTTCTTTAGTACAATCAACATATTTATTTCCAAATTCTTCTTTAATCTTATTTGCAATATCAATGATATCTTTACCATGATATCCATCTTCAGGTAACTCAGCTTCCATACCTAAAGCTTGTAAATATCTTGCATATAAAGATAATGCTAAATTTGTAATCTGATTTCCTGCATCATTAATATAATATTCTCTTGTTACATTATATCCTGCTGCTTCCATAATACGACAGATACTGTCTCCTACTGCAGCCCCTTTAGCATGTCCTAAATGTAAATCACCTGTAGGATTTGCAGATACGAACTCTACATTATATTTAACACCTTTACCAAAATCGCTATATCCAAAACGATCTTGTTCTTTCATAACTTCACTAATGATAGATGTCATTGCATCTTTCTTTAAGAAAAAGTTAATAAATCCTGGACCAGCAATTTCAACTTTTTCAATATTTCCTGCATTAAAATCAATAGAATCAATAATTCCTTGAGCAATTTCTCTAGGATTTCTTCTTAATAATTTAGTTAATTGCATAGCAATATTACTTGAATAATCACCATGTGCTTTATCCTTAGGAATTTCAATGACTATTTGTTCTAAGTTATAATCTTCTACATATTCTTTTTTAATTATTGCTTGTTTTAATACTTCTTTTAACGATAATTCAATTTTATTAACAGCCATAATATCCTCCTTACATTTTACCTATTAACAATACCATATTTTCTTATATAGTCAACAAATTTTCTAATTTTATTCTTCACTGAAATGATATGGTTTTATATTCATTAGCATATAAGCAGTCTGCAATAAACCACTTTGATCATATAACTCATATTTCATTTTAATTAAAGAATCATTAGCTTCAAATTTTAATAATTTTGTTTTTAATCTGATTGTTCCAAATTGAACATTATAATCATTCCATCTTTCTTTATTATAATAGAATCCTAAACGAGAATTCCCATTATTTAAAATGATTTCATCCTGATTATAAACAATTTCTATTGTTCCTGCTTCACTCGTAAATGATACAGTATGTGATGTTCCATTATCTAACACTACTCCTGTATTTTTATATTCTACAGTCTCATTCCCATATTCATTTTTAAATATCATTTTATATCGAACTAATACACTTCTATACATTTTTATCACCAATGAATATTATAACATAAATTTGGTAAAAATGAAAAAAGAGGTGGAGAAGATGAAAAAAATATTTAAAATTTTTATTTATATATGTTTAAGTATCTATTTATTTATTATAGGTGTATATGTGTTTGCTTATGTTAATGTAGCACCAGATATTCATTCTAACGAATATTTAAAGTTTTTTGATTCTTCTTCTCAGGTTTATTATCAGAGCCAAAGTCAAAATGAAGTTACCTTAGAGAATGTCTCACCATATTTTGTAGATAGTCTGATTGCAATAGAAGATCATAGATTTTATGAACATCATGGATTTGATATTATTGGAATTATGAGAGCTATTTATTCTAATATAACACATAATACTATACATGGAGCTTCCACTATTACACAACAATATGCTAGATTATTATTTTTAAATAATGAAAAGACTTATGTAAGAAAGATTGCTGAACTGATATTGGCTTTAAGATTAGAAGCACATTATGATAAGGATACAATTTTAGAAGGTTATATGAATAATTTGTATTTTGGTCATGGGGTTTATGGGATTTATAATGCGTCATTATATTATTTTAATAAGGAACCAAAGAATCTGAATTTAAATGAAGCGAGTATGTTAGCAGGTGTTATTAATGGTCCAGAATATTATTCTCCTTTTAAAGATATGAAAAATGCTAAAGCAAGACAAAGTCTTGTTTTAGATGCTTTAATTCATAATGGTTATATCGATGAAAAAAGGAAAAAAGAAGTGTTAAGTCATGATGTTGTATTAAATAAAGATCCTAAGATTCCTTCTTTAACTCATTTTCCTTATTTTAAAGATACTGTTTTAAAAGAATTAAAAGATTTAGGATATTATAAAGAAGAATATATTAAAAATGGACTTAATGTTTATACAACATTAGATTCTAAAATACAGACTGAATTAGAACTGACTGTTAGTGAGGAACTTAAAAATAGAGAAGAACTTGAAAATGCATCGATAATTATAGATACTAAATCTTCTTCTATTAAAGCATTGATTGGGGGAAGAAATTATAATATATCCCAGTTTAATAGAGCTACGCAGGCTTCTAGACAGGTAGGCTCTATTATTAAACCTTTACTTTATTATGTCGCTATTGAACAAGGATTTAGTCCAAATACAAAGTTTAAAAGTGAACCAACAACATTTGTTTTAGCAAATGGTGAAAAATATTCACCATCTAATTATAATCACAAATATGCTTATAAAGATATTACATTAGCTCAGGCTATTGCAGTCAGTGATAATATATATGCTTTAAAAACACATTTATTTTTAGGAGAATCTTCTCTCGTTCATTTTTTAAAGCAATTTGGATATGACCATATATCTCCTCATCCTTCTTTAGCATTAGGTACAATCAATACAAATATATATGATTTATCTCATATCTATACATGTATTGCTAATAGTGGTTTATATAATGATATTCATACTATAGATAAGATTGTTGATAATAACGGTAATGTATTATATGAATATGGAAATATTAATAAGAAAATGTTAAATAAAGAAAGTACGCTTGTATTAAATCAGCTTATGACATCTACTTTTTATGAAGAATATAGTACTTATTTAAGTGCATCTATGTCTTCATACAAGACAAAGTTTACTTACGCAGCAAAAACGGGTACAACTGATTATGATGCATTATGTGTAGGCTATAATCCAGAGTATACTATTTTATCCTGGTGTGGTTATGATGATAATAGACCTATTTCTATTTATTATGATACTAGAGTTCCTAAGGTCATATTTAAAAAGATGGCTGATTCTTTGAGTAAAAAAGAAACCTGGTATGATTCTTCATCACTACAAAAGATTCCTATTTCCCCTATTACAGGAGACTATGATGAACATGGAATAGTGTATTGGTTTAAATAAAAACGAATAAAGAGAATGACTCTTTATTCGTTTTATTTTGTTATAATGTTTCTTCAGTTTCTTCTTTTTCTTCTTTTACTTTTTTAGCTTTAGGTTCTTTTGCAGGTAACATATAACCAATTCCAAATGTCATTAATGCAAATGATAAATAAGGTCCAGTTGCATTAATATAGTAAATAAATACATTTAACCATTCTGCAGCTAAATCAACCGATCCTGCTGCATGTAATTCTGCAAAATACATAACTGTTGTATAACTTCCTAAAATAAATGCAACAAACATAATTAGTGCAACAATATAATATAAAATAGATAATTTGTTTTTCATAATATCCTCCTCCATTTATATTTTATTTCTTAAATATGTGATAGTAATGTTAATCACTTGTATTATTATACACTTTTATAATATTTTTTCCATATGAATATGTGGACAGTATTCATCAAAATATTCTTCACCTGATTGTATATATCCTTTATTTTTATAAAAAGAACTTGCTCTGACTTGTGCAGATAGTGCAGTTATATTAAAATTTAATTCTTTTGCTTTTTGTTCTAATAGTGACATAATATAAGTCCCTACATTTTGTTTTCTATAATCTTTTAAAACTGCAATTCTTCCTAAGATCATCTTATTATTTTCTTCATACATTCTTGCACATCCAATAGGCTTATCCTCTTTAAATACAACAAGATGAAGACAATGAGAATCTATATCATCAAATTCATTTTGAAATCCTTGTTCTTTCATAAAGACTTCTTCTCTTATATAGATTGCTTCTTTAGGTAATGTTTCATAAAATTTATAGTTCATCTTTAATCTCCTTTACAAAAAATACTTTTTTATCATATTTATATTTATTCGATTTTACTAATGCTGATACGATTTCAGATACTTGTGGTAGTGAATAGATTGTATGATCTATATCTATAATCTGTATTTCTTCTAAATCTCCTGATGGTCCATAATGCATATATGGAATTTTTGTCAGTTCATCATATTTCATATAATAGATAGGTTCATATCCTTTATTTATCAATAATTGTCTTACTTTATCTAAATATGTATCTTCTTTATAAGATACATATTTAAATAGTTTTCTATTTAATAATCTCATTGATAAATCTCTTAGGATTGAATCATCTTCATTGTTTAATTCTTTAAAATAATAATACATTATTGTTTCATCTAATTGAATATAATCATAAACTGAAACATTATTATCTAAAAAAGGAATCAGATATTTCATATCTGTTTTAAAACAATAATGATCTTTATATAAATCTTTAATTCTTTTAAATAAGCAAGATAAAACATGTTCATAACTTCTTGATGTTGAGTGCAGATAAACTTGCCAGTACATATGATATCTAGCAAGAATATAGTTTTCTATCGCCTGAACACCTGATATCTTATAAACTAGCTTATCATCATAGATACGCATTGTTCTTAATATTCTTGACATATCAAAATGTCCGTATGTAACTCCAGACATATATGAATCTCTTAAAAGATAGTCCATACGATCTGCATCTAACTGACTCGATACCATTGAAACCAATACTTTATTAGGATGTGTATGATCAATGATAGAAGCGACATCTCTAGGAAGATCTTTATGAAATGATGAAAGTAATGTATGAACTTCACTTTCTTCTAATATGATACGTATACTCATATGTTCATGATTTATATCAAATAAACTTTCAAATGCATGAGAAAAAGGACCATGTCCAATATCATGTAATAATCCTGCACACATAACACATAATTTATCATAATCTGATAAATAATTTTTTAAGCAGTCTGTTTCTAACATATAACAAATAACCTGATAGACTCCTAAAGAATGGACAAATCTTGAATGTTCTGCCCCTTGAAAAACTAAAGATGTACTTCCTAACTGTTTGATACGTCTTAGTCTTTGCATTTCTTTTGTATTGATAAGATTCCATATAAGCAAATGATCTATATGTATATAATCATGTATAACATCTCTTATAACTCTTTTTTCATGTAATTCTATTGATTTTAATGTAAAGCTCTTTTTAAAATTCATATGATCACCCCAATTCATTGTATCATGATTTGCTTACAAAGAGTAAAAGAAGCATTATTTTAATGCTTCTTTAAATTCATCTTTTACTTCTTTTAATAATGCTTCATTAACAATTAAATCATAAGCAACATAAGCAATTGCTTTACTTGCATCTTTTAAAGCCTGTTTTCCTTCTTCACTAATTGTTGCGGCAGCTAATTCTTTAGAATGTCCTGTTACACATTCATCTGCAATTTTAATTCCACCTTGAATTGTAGGACAAACATAACTTACACTTCCTACATCTGTTGAGCCAACAGGATCTTCATTTACTGGATTGATATCAGTAACACCTAACATTTCATATTTTTCTTTTAACATATCAGCTAATTTATAATTTACTAATGTATCTTCATATGGACATTCATAGACAGATGTCTTTAATGTTGTTCCTGTTGCTAAACATGCACCTTCAGCACATTTAATTGCTTTTTCAGTAATAATTTTTGCATATTTCATTGTTGGTGCTCTAAAATAATATTCTAAGCTTGCATAAGCAGGAATAACATTTGCAGCTAATCCTCCATCTTTCATAATTCCATGAATATAAGTTAGTGGCTCAGCAAATTGTCTGATTAAGTTAATTTGCATATATGTCATAACTGCAGCATCTAATGCAGAAGCCCCTTCCTGTGGTTTACATCCATGAGCATTTTTACCGAAAAATTCAAATTTAATTGGATTTAATGCACTTGATTTTCCACCTAATCCATTTTTTGTTCCTGGATGAACCATTAATGCAACATCTACATCATCAAATACACCTGCTTTAACCATTTCAACTTTTCCACCAAAGTTTTCTTCTCCAGGTGTCCCAACAACTTTAATTGTTCCCCCAATTTCATCGATAACACCTTTTAAACCTTCTCCAGCAGCAACCCCAATTCCTGCAATAAGATTATGACCACATCCATGACCAACTTCTGGTAAAGCATCATATTCACACATAAATGCAACAACTGGTCCTTCTTTTTCAGCTTTATAAGTTGCGACAAAGTCAGTTTCTACAGCTTTACCTTTTTCAACTTCAAATCCTGCATTTTCTAAATATTCACATAAAATTTTTTGTGCCTCATATTCTTTAAATCCTAATTCAGGATGATCATACATATATTGAACTAAGTTCATATAATTATTTGTATTTGTATCAATAATTTCATTAATCACTAAATAATCCTTATTCATAAGTTTTTCCCCCTTTTAGAAAAAGAAGCCGAAGCTTCTTTTTTATTATTGTTCTTCTAATGGAATTTCAAATGGCATTAAAGCTTCAGCTTCTTCATACCATTTATCTAACATAGTTTTTCCTTCTGCATCTTTTTCTTTTGCTTTAGCAATTACTTTATTTACAACTTCAATTAAAGAGTTATAAGATTCATCTTTACAGAAGATTGCTCCAGTTCTATTAAAGAAATTATCTGGGTCCATATTAAATGTTTCTTTTGGTAATAACATAATGTTTGTATAAGTTTCCATTAATGCATAAGCTTGTGTTGAAGTACATACAAATGCATCTAAGTCACCTGTAGATAATTGAGCAGCAACATTTGTTGTATCTGCTAATTGTACGATATTTTTTTCATCAGCAATTGTTAGAGCCATATCATATTGAATAGATGCTCCTTGAGCTCCTACTTTAGCTCCTGATGCTTTAAATGCTTCTTTTGTTGGATATTTGTCTACATCTTCTTTTCTGATCATTAATCCTTGGAATGAGTCATCTGCATTTCTAGTATAGTCATCAGAGAAGTTAACTACTTCTGCTCTTTCTTTTTTCCATGCAAATCCAGAAATTCCCATATCAATATTTCCAGCTTGTGCATTCGCAATAACTGTATTGAAATCAGATTCTGCAATTCTTAATTCTACTCCAATTTCATCTGCAATAGCCTGAGCTAACATAATATCAGTTCCTACAATTTGTTTTTTACCATCTTTTTCAATATAGAATTCACATGGTGCATAATCAGGTGATGTTCCTAATGTAATATAACCTTGTTCTTTAATTTGTGCTAATTTATCTTTTTGTTCTCCTCCACCACATGCTGTTAAACTAAAAGCCATAGTTAGGGCTAAAATACTCATTAATAATTTTTTCATAATCGTTATCTCCTTTTACATTACTTTATCTAAAAATTCTTTTGTTCTTTGTTCTTTTGGATTATCGAATATCTCTGTAGGTGTCCCCTCTTCTAATATCACACCTTCATGTATAAACATAACCCTCGTTGCAACTTCTTTAGCAAATCCCATTTCATGAGTTACAATAACAATTGTCATGCCATCTTTTGCTAAATCGTTAATTACATATAATACTTCTTTTACCATTTCAGGATCTAATGCAGATGTTGGTTCATCAAATAACATAACTGATGGTTCCATTGCTAATGCTCTTGCAATCGCAACACGCTGTTTTTGTCCTCCTGATAATGTATGTGGATAAACATTTTTCTTATCCTCTAATCCTACTTTAGCAAGTAAAGCCATAGCTTTTTCTTCTGCTTTTTCTTTAGATAAGCCTTTAACTTTAATTGGTGCTAAAGTGATATTTTCTAATACTGTCATATTTGGGAATAAATTGAATTGCTGAAATACCATTCCAATATGTTCCCTTACTTTATTAATATCAAAGTTTTTATCATCTTTTGCTGTTAAGTTCTGATCTTTGAAGAACACTTCCCCTTTTGTTGGTTCTTCTAATAAGTTCAGACACCTTAAGAAAGTTGATTTTCCAGATCCTGAAGCACCAATAACTGCTACAACTTCACCTTTATGAATTTCTGTTGTAATACCTTTTAATACTTCTAGTTTCCCAAAACTTTTATGTAAGTCTTTAGTTTTTAGCATCTTGATTCAATCTCCTTTCTAGTACAGTTAAAGCTGATGTTAGAGCCCATGTAATAATAAAGTATATAATACCGATTATAACTAATGGTTCTAAAACTCTGTAAGTTGCTCCTTGAATAATTTTTTGCTGATACATAACATCACCAATTCCTACTGTAGAAACTAATGATGATTCTTTGATCATCATGATAAATTCATTTCCTAAGGCTGGAAGAATATTTTTAATAGCCTGAGGTAAAATAACATGTTTCATTGTTAAGCTTGAATTTAATCCTAATGATCTTGCTGCTTCAACCTGTCCTTTATCAACTGCATTTAATCCAGATCTGAAGATTTCTGCGATATATGCACCTGAGTTAATTGCTAAGGCTAAAACAACTGTAATGTAAATACTACTTCTTGGACCAAATAAATCAGGAATTTTAATTCCTATTTGTGGTAAACCTAAAGTCCAGACAAATAATTGTAGTAAGATCGGAGTCCCACGAATTACTTGTGTATAAAAGTTAGCAATTGCCTGTAATACTTTAAATCGTGATCTCCTTGCTAGTGTTACGACGAATCCAATGATACATCCTAGCACAACAGTAATAAATGATGTTCCTAATGTGATTAATGTCCCCTGCCAAAACCATCCTAAATAAGGAATCATCGATGCGAAATCTAAACGCATGTTCCCAAATGTCATTTTTATATCCCCCTTTTATAAAATAAAAATCTCCTGACAATCATCAGGAGACGAAATTTCCGCGATACCACTCCAATTGGCAATAAAACTATTGCCCTCTCTCACGTTAAGGCCGTTTACCTGACTTCCTATGATTTCAGAAACCCTTCTCCAAAGTGCGCTTCATTAAAACCATCGGTACTGAACTTCCACCCTCATCAGCTCGCTTAAACCTGTATTTTAACTACTCTCTTCTTCATCGAATTTAATTATGTACAACCTAATAAAAAAATCCCCTGACACTGTCAGGAGACGAATGAATCCGCGTTACCACTCCAATTGATAATAATTGACTTACTATCCTCTCTCACGTTAAGGCCGTCTACCTGACTTCCTATGTATTCAGAAGTCCTTCTCCAAAGTGCGCTTCATTAAAACCATCAGTACTGACCTTCCACCCTCATCAGCTCGCTTAAACCTGTATTTTAACTACTCTCTTTTTCAACGAATTTTCTTATTGGTTATGTATATGATTATACTCTCATATTTTATAAAGTCAACCCCATTTTTATACTTTTAACACTTTTTCTATTTGCATTTGTATTTTTTCTAAATATTATATAAAAATATATCAAATTGTTTATTACAGTACAAAAAAACATCCATTTTATTGGATGTTTTTTATGATTATAATAAATAGTTTTCTAAATCAATATGTTCATTTTCAACTAATTGTCTGATTTCTTCTGTCTCTAAATTTAAGATAGAGAAAGCAATATTTGTTGCATGATCTCCAACACGTTCTAATGCTGCAGCTAAGTCAGAATACAACATTCCTACTCTTGGAGAAGTTTCCATATTTTTCATTTCTACTAAATAACTTTTTTGTAAACGATTTTCTTTTCTATCAATTGCGTCTTCTAATTGTAAGATATCGTTTAGATGGTCTACTGATTTATGAATAAACATATCTAAACTTAATTCTAAAGCACTATTAACCATAGTTAATAATTCTCTAATTTCTCTTTTATGTTCTCTTGTAAATGAATATTCTTTTCTTGCACATGTTTCAGCAATATTTGAAATTGTTTTAGCGTGATCGCCAATTCTTTCTAAGTCAGTAATAACATGGAATAATGGTCCAATTATTGCAGAATCTTCTTCAGGTAAAGGAGATTGGTTAACATGTGTTAAGAATTCAAAAATTGAATGATTTAAGAAATCAACATAATCTTCGTTATGATCAATTTCTTCTTTAGAAGTTAAGTCCACTTCTAATAAAGAATTAACAGCTAAATTTAAATTGTTTCTTGCAACTTCTGCCATATGTTCAACTTCATGAACTGCTTGAGGAATCGCAGTTGTTGGTGAAAATGCCACATTCGAACTAATATATTTTAATTCAAATTCACTATGTACATCATCACCAGGAACAATCTTGTAAGTTAAGTTTACGATATACTTAGCAAATGGATAACAGATTGCAATCTGGAATACTTTAAAAATTGTATGTGCATTGGCAACATTTTTTGCCATTGCTGCATTTAATGCAGCTCCAGTTAATGCCTGTGATCCTGTTAATGATAAAATAAATGATTCTACTTGTGGTAAGAATACTGATAATACTAATACAATAGCTGCTGATCCAAAAATATTAATTAAGAAATGGATATAAGCGGCTCTTTTTGCATTTTTCTTTCCACCTAAGCTTGCAAGTAATGCAGAAACACATGATCCCATATTACATCCTAGAATAATATAGAAACAAATTGGTAATTCTAATAATCCTTGAGATGCCAATAAAATAACAATTCCTACAGTCGCACTTGATGATTGTAAGACTGCAGTAAATATAAACCCAATAAATATACCCATAAATGGATTACTTAATGATGATAATGTATCTACAATCATTGGTGAATCTTTCAATGAAGACATTGCTGATGACATTGTCGATAAACCAATAAATAAAATACCAAATCCTAATAAAACTTCCCCAATTTTTTGATGATTTTGTTTTTTACAGCACATTACCATCATAATACCACCTAAAACAAATAATGGTGCTATTTCTGATAAGTTTAATGCAATCAGCTGACCAGTAATTGTTGTTCCGATATTAGCCCCCATAATAATTCCGGTTGCCTGAATCAGATTCATTAATCCCGCATTAACGAAACTTACAACAAGTACTGTTGTTGCTGATGAAGATTGTACGACAGCTGTAAATAACATCCCCACAATTAATCCAATAAATGTATTTTTAGTCATTTTTTCTAAAATCGTACGAAGTTTAGCTCCTGCAACGTTTGATAAAGAATCACTCATTAATTTCATCCCATATAAGAATAATCCTAAACCACCCATTAAGCCAAACACAATAGATGTATCCATATATATATCCTCCAAACTGTTTTAAATACACACATATTTTAAAGCATTATAGGGTGAGTTACAACATTAAGTTAAGATTTGGTAAAGAAATCACAAAAATAAAAAAGAAAGTCATTTTGACTTTCTTTTAGATAGTACTATTATAATTTTGTGATTTTAGATAATGATATGCATAGACATTTGTCATACTTACATATGGTTTTAAGAAATATTGTGCAAGACCTAATGTAAATACATCTAAAAATGCAAACAGTAAATGCCATAAAAAGAATGATAAATCTAATATAAATAAATCCCATTTATGACCTTGAGTCATACGTATTGACTCATCAATGACTTGTTTATAAGTCCAATCTCTATGTTCTTCATAAATTTCATTCACATAGCGATATTTATATGCTGCAATGATTCCTGGAATAATGAAACATAAAGCCCATAAAAACATCTTTAAATAAACCATATAGTTTAATACAAATATACCTTTATAATTTTCTTTTGCTCCAATAAAGAAATCAAATTCATTATGATCATCATAACTAAAATATTTTAGTTTATTTGCTAAACCATAGTTAACAATAGGCATAATTAAAAATGTATAAATTCCTATTATTGTAGAGCTTAATGCTAAAATTCCAGTAAGAGAAGAATTTGTGATATTAATATTAAAGTTAAATAGAGTTAGAATTACACCACTATTAGTATTATATTCTATACTTATAAATGATAATAATAATATTGCGGCAAGAATTTCATAAATTAGAATATTTTTATAGTTTCTTCCTAAATTATCTTTTGCTAATTGTTTTAAATTTGCTCTATCCATAATCATACCTCCTTATAGTTATATTATATAATAATATACTATAAAAGAAAAGAACTATGCGTTATACATAGTTCTATAAAAACGGTTTAAATAATTGTAGATAATGATGAGATAATTCAGATAATGAGTGAATATAATATTGAACTTTATCACTTAAGTTTTGTTCATTTAATAACTCATTCATAGTCATGATTCCCTGATTGCATCCTTCTATCATCATCTTAGCAATCTTTTTATCATCACTCATCATTGTTTTAAACATAAGCATTGTTTCTACCATAAATTTTTGTTTTAAAACATCTTCTGCTTCAGGAAAATCTTTTTGTAATTGTGTTTTTAGATTTCCATAATCTTTTCTTTGTTTTAACACAAGATCTCTAAATGAATTATTTTGTATTTTATCTTCAAAATAGTCAATAGAAAGCATTCCCATATTTAATCCATTTAAAATTTCTTTTAACGCTTCTTCATTTTTCATTTTATCACCACAATTATTTTGTGTTTCTTTTGTTAAATTATACTTAAATATTCTTTTTTTATCCATCCTACCTGTCTATTAAAAATAATATAAGCATATTCATCATAAAAATCTATAACACTTACAACATCATCTTTCTTTAAAGAAAACATATAATCAGTATAATCATCTAGACAATAATATTCATTATTATCTTTATATATAAATTCATTTTTTATATATAATGTCTGATTTGTGTCAGGCTGATGACATAATGTAAATTGATTTTCTTTTTTTATTATATTTACTTTAAAATACGGAAAAGCTATTTTATGTGTTTTATTATGTTTTGTCTTATAATCTTTTATAACTTTATATTGAGGTAATAACTGTATAAAATCTGTTTTATATTGTATATGATTGTTCGTATTTTCTATAATTAAAGCATTTAACTGTGATATTCTTTTAACGCCAGTTCCTCCATCAATACTTATAATTCTTTTTTCTAAATCAATAATTACATCATTACTAATATGATATTGATGATAATTTGATGTAGGTAAATGACCTACGATTACAGTTTCATCTAATATATGTCCTAATTCATAAAATCTTTGCATTTCTAATAAAGATGATAATGAACAGTTTTTATAATCTTTTCTTTGTTCTAATCCTGCATGAACAAATATAAAATCATTTAATTTTAAAGTTACTGGAAGATGAGAAATATAATGAAGTTCTTCTTTTAAAGAGTCTGCTATCATTTTTTGTGCACCTAAGTGTGTTTCTCTTCCATCTTCTAAATGAAATTCATGATATCTTTGTCTGATAATTCCATTTTGTTTGACTCTTTTAAAATATCTTGGTATTTCTATCGCTAATTCAGGTATTGTTAATAGTGCATCTAGTGCCCATTCACAGTTTCCCATTAATACAAATGTTCTTTCATTTTTATCTAATTCCTGAATAAAATGAATTGTTTCTAATACCTGATCTCCTTTTTCTACAAAATCGCCTAATATGACTAAGTAATCTTGAGGTGTATAGTGTACTTTATTTAATAATTGTACAAATTCATTGTAGTGACCATGAATATCACTTACTACAATAATACGATAGTCTCCTTTTATTTTTTTATTTAAATGTCTTGGATGTATCATTATATCCTCCTTATATCAGTTTTCTTTCTTTTAGCTGATTATAAATAATATCCTGGTTAATTGTACAGCCATTTTCTCCTAAATGTATAGATGGCTTTGTTTTTCCATGATAATCACTTCCACAAGTGATAAGTAAATTATATTGTAATGCTTTTTGATAGAAGTATTCATTTAATTCGGGTGTATGATAATTACTAAATACTTCTATTCCTTCTATTCCTTCTTTTATTAATTCATCTAATATATATAATTTATCTTTTAATTGATTTCCTGGATGCGCAATAACGCTTATACCACCATGTTTTTTTATCAGATCAATTGTTTCTTTTAATGATGGTAATTTAATAGGTGTATCACATGGTTTTCCTTGAGCATAATAATCCCAATAAAAATTCACATAAGGATTATCTCCTCTTATTTGTCCACTTCTATAAGGAAGAAGTAATGGATGATTGATATAACGTGAATCATTTAATAAAACTTCTCCAAACATTTCTCCTATATAAACACCATTCTTAGATACTCGATCTAAATCAGAAGGTGTAAGTTCAAATCCTAGCTTATTTGTTAATTCAATCTTTTTTAAAGAACATTTTAATTCCTGTTCAATAATATTATTCTCTATTTTAATAAAATCATCATGATTATAATCTATTCCATATCCTAAAACATGAAGATTAATATTATTATATGTACAATCTATTTCTATAGCAGGAATAAGTGTTATATCATACTTTTTAGCAATATCCAATGCTTCTTTGACACCTTTTGTTGAATTATGATCAGATAAAGCAATAATTTTTAATCCTTTTTTATAACACTTTGATATTAATTCTTCTACTTTAAATTGACCATCATCACTATAATGGGAATGCATATGCATATCTATATATATATTCATATTATTTCACCTCTAATTTTTTATTTTATTATATAAGTTAGTATTTACAAATGCAAAAGAAAAGTCTATACTTTATGACATATTCGGATGAAAATGGCGAAAGAGATTCTTAAAAGAACACCGAAGAATTAATGATTTCAGGTAAAAGGATCGCTATTGGACGAGGCGTTGGAGAGACTCATTAAATTGAGCACCGAAGGAGAAAGCAGAATTGTGAAACTCTCAGGTAAAAGGACAGCGTTATATATCGTTTTTTCGTTATTTTCCGACTAATTTATTAGGAGGATTTTTTTATTATGAACGATTTATTATTGAAATTAAATGATTTTATCTGGGGATTACCTCTAATCTGTTTATTACTAGGAACAGGAATTTATTTTACTATCAGATTAAGACTTCTTCAGATAACAAAACTTAAACTTGCATTTTCATGCATTTTCAAAAAGGAAGATGGTGAAGGAGATGTATCAAGTTTTCAATCTTTATGTACTGCATTATCTTCAACTATTGGGACTGGAAATATTGTAGGTGTTGCAACTGCAATTGCAGCAGGTGGTCCTGGTGCAGTATTCTGGATGTGGGTATCAGCTTTTTTTGGTATGACAACAAAATATGCTGAAGGTTTATTAGCTATTAAGTTTAGAATTAAAGATGAATTTGGACAAATGGCTGGTGGTCCTATGTACTATCTTGAATTAGGACTTAAGAATCATTTTCTTGCGAAAATGTTTGCGATTTTTGGAATGTTAGCGGCATTGCTTGGAATTGGTACATTTACACAGACAAGATCTATTTCTGATGCATTGGTTTTATCATTTCAGATTCCACCTTATATAAGTGCAATTATTTTATCTATCTTAGTTGCTTTTATTACATTAGGGGGAATTCAAAGAATTGCCAATGTTGCTGAAAAGGTTGTTCCTTTTATGAGTATTTTTTATATTTTAGGTGTATTGATTGTTATTGTTAGTCATATTGATAAGTTACCTGGTGTATTTCATTTAATATTAAGTGAAGCTTTATCAGTTCAATCATTGCTTGGTGGAACTTTAGGGATAACTATTCAAAAAGGAATTAGCAGAGGGATTTTTTCAAATGAGAGTGGTTTAGGAAGTGCACCTATTGCAGCTGCTGCTTCTAAATCAGATTCATGTGTTGAACAAGGATTAGTTTCAATGACTGGTACTTTTATTGATACTATTATTATTTGTACAATGACTGCATTAGCTATATTAATTACATCTTCTCATACAAGTGGATTAGAAGGAGCAGCAATGACTACTCATGCTTTTTCTATGATTCCTCATTTAGGTGTTTATATTGTTAATATAGGACTTATTTTCTTTGCTTTTACAACTATTATTGGATGGAATTATTATGGAGAGAAATGTGCATATTATTTAAAAGGACATTCTTTAGTCAAAGTATTTAAGATTCTTTATATTATTGCGATTGCAATTGCACCTTTTATTTCTTTATCTTCTGTCTTTATTATTGCAGATATTATGAATGGTCTTATGGCTATCCCTAACCTTATTGGATTAATAGGTCTAAGAAAGATTATTATAGATGAAACAAATAAATATTTTAATAGGACGATGTAAAAACATCGTCCTATTTGCTTATTCTATAGTGTCCTATAATATCATCTCTATGTTCTAAGATATCTTCTTCGTAATGTAACTGATAAGGATGAGCATGATGAATGACAAAAGGAATACCCTTATGATTTCTTTTATCCGAAACAATACCTATATGTTTTTTAAAAACTACAATATCTCCACCTTGCCACTCATGTATATCATAGACATCTTTACTTAAACTGATTGCATGATGATCAAAATAAATCTTTAGATTCCTTACTCTTCTAAAATCAATATTTTTATCACCTACATCATGATAATCATTTGGATATTGTCTGATATCTTCATCTACTAATTCTTGCAGATTATATCCTGCATCTAACAGACCAAATCCAACTACATCTGTGCATACTCCATATCCATCATCAGGATATCCTGATGCATAATACTGACTTTTATATTTTGGTCTTGTTTTAATATATTGTCTGACATTATTCAATATATCACTTTGATCATCTATGCCATCTTGATCTTTATCACTAGATGAAATAAAAGGAGTTATTCCAAAATGATCATTGTTATATTTTATATGTGGAATAATATTTAACACATATAAAATAATAACCATAATCACTATGATACAGACTATAATTATTTTTTTCATAATGTTTTTTTCATATAAATGACATCTTCCATAGGATTTTCATAATAGGCATAACATTCTTCAAAACCATATTTTTTATAAAGATATATAGCAGCCTCTAATGGAACAATCGTATCTAATACCATTTCCTTATATCCTGCTATTTTTGCATGTTCGATAATACTTAAAATCAATTGTTTCCCTATAGAAGAATTTCTATATTCTGGTAATACATATAATCTTTTCATTTCACATATTGTCTGACTTAATCCCTGATATGCAACAATTCCTACAATCTTATTATCTTTTTCATAAACTAATAGTTCCCCTTTAGGTGAACAATATTTTGCTTTAATATCTTTTAATTCATCATCAATATTTTGAAACGATAAATCCCTATTTAATTCATTACAATAAGATAAAATCAGTTCTTTCACTTCATGAATATAATCTGTTCCATCTTTAATATTATTTGACTTATATTCACTTTTTAATATTGAATATATTTTAACATCCACTATTCCTGTATTATTATAAGCAGCCTGTCTTAATGTTCCTTCATAAGATAATCCACATTTCTCCATTACTTTATATGAACCATTATTTCTAAAATCACATTTTGCAGATATTCTATTCACTTTAACATCTTCAAAAAAGAAAGCAATAACTCTTTTAAATGCTTCACTCATATATCCTTTATTCCACCACTTGCTTCCTAAGCAATATCCAATTTCAACTTCTAAAATCTTATCATTAGATGAAACAACAGAAATAGTTCCAATACATTCATTACTTTCTTTTAATGCAATAGCCCATTGATAAAATGAAGGCTCAAGATACGAATTAATCCATTTCCCAATTACCTTTTGTGTAACACTAACATCACTATGTGTCGGCCAGGTAAGATACTTGGTTACTAGTTCATCACCTGTCCAATTTTTAAAAGAAGTCTGAATATCAAACCCTTCAAATTTTCTTAATATTAGTCTATCAGTTTCCAATCTCACAGTTCCTTTATGTTCCATTTTTATTCCTTCTTTCTTACAATTGCATAAATCATATGAGAAAACTCCTGAGGGATAGATGTTTTTCCCATTTCTTCAATCACAAAATAATTCTCCAATTCTTTTTTCCATGTTTCTAGACTCACAACTTTGCATGATGTATGTGTAACATACACATCCTCATCAACACATTGTTTTTTTACAATATCATAAGCTTTGCTTATGTCACTTTCATATTCTTCTTTTCCATCTCCCATTGATAAAATCAAACCTACTCCATCTTCTTTTAAATGATTAGAAATAAAATTATACATTTTATTTCTATCATCATTTAAGACAAGCATATGGACTAAAGCAATCGCATAAATAAAATCAAATTTCTTATTTAAAGATTCATTTAAACAATCTAAAACTTGAAATGAATCTTTATATTGAATACGTTTTGCATATTCTATTGCTTCTTTTGATATATCAGTTGCTAGAAGATTATAACCTTGATTCAATAGATAAAATGCATCTCTTCCCTCTCCACATCCTAATTCTAATAATTCATGATTATGTGTTATATTATATCTTTTTAATGTTTCTTCTACGATAGGTGTAGGTATATTAGAAAACCATTGCTTATTTTGATTATGTATAGTTTTATAGCGTTCATCATACGCTTCATAATATTTTTTCATAAATAACACATCTCCTCTTATGTATCATTATAACGCAAAAGGTATGCGTGAGCACACCTTTTGGATATTTTATTTATTTTTGTTTGCAAAATAACTTCTTACTAATAATTGTGTTTTTCTAATATGTTTTTGCACAGTTTCTCGTGCTAGTTTTTTATCTTTCTTTAAAATCGCTTCATAAATGGCTTTATGTTCACTTAATGCAGAATCTAAGCGTGTAGGCTGTAAAATAGAATGTCTGCTTGTCACAGTGACATAGTAATTCACATCTTTTAATAATTGCTCAAAATATTGTGATTGTGTTGAATGATAAATGGCTTCATGGAACTGGATATTTAATTGACTGATTTTTTCATTATCCTGTTTCATTGTATAAAATTCCATCAATTCATAGACTTCTCTAATTTTAGATAAATGCATATCGTCCATACGGTCAATCGCAAGCTGAATTGCTAGTCCTTCTAAAGCTAGACGAATTTCAAACATATCATCAATATCTCTAGAAGAAAATCCTTTAACATAAACACCTTTATTAGGAATACTTTCTACTAGTCCTTCTAGTTCTAATTGTTTTAAAGCTTCCCTAATAGGTGTTCTACTAATATCTAATTCTTTAGCTAAAGATAATTCATTTAATTTCTGACCACTTTCATATTCATCATTTAAAATACGATCTCTTAAAACTTCAAAAATTCTATGTCCTAAAGATCCATGTTTTACTGTTTCAAATAGTTTTTCTGCCATTGTCTTTTCCTCCTATAATGCATCAATAATTGCTTGTGTAAATTCACTTAATGATGCATGTCCTCCAATATCCTGAGTCACTGTTTTTCCTTCTTCTAATACTTTTTTAATTGCATTTCTTACTTTATCTGCATCTTCTTTTAATCCTAAATCTTCTAGCATCAATGCAAATGCTAATAATAAAGCACTAGGGTTTGCTTTATTTAATCCTGCAATATCAGGAGCACTTCCATGTACCGCTTCATAAATACGATAATCATCTCCAATATTTCCACTAGGAGCAAAACCTAATCCTCCTACTAGTCCAGCACATAAATCAGAAATAATATCTCCATATAAATTTAATGATACCAATACATCAAATGCTTCTGGTCTTAAAACTAACTGCATACACATATTATCAATAATAACTTCTTGAGTTTCAATATCTTCATAGTCTTTTGCGACTTCTCTATAGACTTCTAAAAATAAACCATCTGTATATTTCATAATATTAGCTTTGTGTACTGCTGTTACTTTTTTTCTGTTATTTGCTTTTGCATATTCAAAAGCATAACGACAAATCTTTTCACATGCATCTCTGGTAATAATCTTAATACCATGAGCCATGTCTTTACCTATCATATATTCTACACCTTTATATAGATCTTCAGTATTTTCTCTAATAATAACTAAATCGATATGTTCATAACGTGATGGTACACCTTTAAATAATCGAATAGGTCTTACATTAGCAAATGTATCAAATTGCTGTCTTAATGCAACATTGACACTTCTAAACCCTGTTCCTATAGGTGTCGCAGTCGGTCCTTTTAAAGCCCATTTATACTCTTTAATAGCATCAATTAGTCCATCTTCAAAAACTTGTGATGTTTTAGCAGCATACTCAGCTCCAGCCTGATATTCTAGCCATTCAATATCCACATTTAATGCTTGAGTTACATCTTTTACACTTTGTGCGATTTCTATTCCTATTCCATCTCCAGGAATCAATACTGCTTTCATTATAGATTCCCTCCTTTATTTTTTATACTATTTAATAATCCACCTTCTAGAATTAATTGTTTTTCTCTAGGTGTTAATTTTAGTTTTGCCACAATTGTTTTATTTGTATTTTGATTTAATACAGTTATATCTGTTTCATTTTCTACACATTCTTTAATATTCAATAAAGTATATGTGTTAACATCATTAAAGAAATCATAATCTTCTTCATTAATTAATAATGGTAAAATACCATTATTAATTAAATTAGAACGATGAATTCTTGCAAAAGAGAAAGCAAATATTGCTTTAATATTTAAATAACTTGGTACTAAAGCTGCATGTTCTCTTGAAGATCCTTGTCCATAATTTTCTTTTCCTACAATAAATCCACCTTGATTATCTATAGCTCTTTGATAAAAATCTTTATCAACTTTACTAAATGAATATTTTGCAAGATGTGGAACATTAGAACGATAAGGTAATAATTTAGAATCTGAAGGAACAATATGATCAGTAGAAATATTATCTCCTACTTTTAATATTACTTTTCCTTCTATATCTTTATCTAATGCTTTTCCAATAGGAACTGGTTTAATATTTGGTCCCATATAAACTTCGTTTTTGTTATCATAATCTTTAATAAAGAAATGTTCATTTTTAATAAATGGTACCATCTCAATATGTTCTAAATACATATCATCTTCAAATTCACTTGATAAATATCCTTTAATTGCTGAAAGAGCAGCAACTTCAGGTGAAACCAAATAAACTGAAGCATCATTTGTTCCCGAACGTCCTTTAAAATTACGATTAATCGTTCTTAAAGACACACCCTTTGATAATGGAGCCTGCCCCATTCCAATACAAGGTCCACATCCACATTCTAATATACGTGCTCCTGCATGAATCATATCTGATAATGCACCGTTACTTGCTAGCATTGATAAAATACTAGAACTTCCTGGTGCAATAACTAAAGAAACATGATCTTGTACTTGTCGTCCTTTTAAGATAGCTGCAACTTTCATCATATCTGCATAAGATGAATTTGTACATGAACCAATCACAACTTGATGAATAGGTAGCCCTTCTAACTCTGATGCATTAACAACAGCATCTGGAGAATGAGGTTTTGCAACCATAGGCACTAATTCGTCTAAATGAATAACTAGTTTTTCATCATAAGTCGCATCTTCATCAGCTTTTAATTCTTTATAATCAAGTTCTCTACCTTGCTGAATCAAATATTCTTTTGTTTTTTCATCTGTAGGGAAAATAGATGTTGTTGCACCTAATTCTGCTCCCATATTACAGATTGTTGCACGATCAGTTAAAGATAAACATTGAATACCTTCACCACAATATTCAACAATCTTATTTACTCCTCCTTTTACAGATAATATCTGTAAAATCTTTAAAATAATATCTTTAGCACTCACCCATTTAGGTTTTGTACCTACTAATTCAACTTGAATAACACTTGGACATTGAAGATAATATTTTCCACTTGCCATAGCAATCGCAACATCTAATCCTCCTGCTCCAATTGCAATCATCCCCATTGCACCACATGTAGGTGTATGAGAATCACTTCCTACTAAAGTTTCACCAGGTTTAGAAAAATTTTCTAAATGTAACTGATGACATACTCCATTCCCTGGTCTTGAAAAAGTAATTCCATGTTTTTTAGCAACACTGCGAATAAATTCATGATCATCCATATTCTCAAAACCTGTCTGAAGCATATTGTGATCTATATAAGCAACTGCTTTTTTAACAGCAACATGCTCAATATCCATGGCTTCTAACTGCAAATAAGCCATAGTCCCTGTAGAATCCTGTGTTAATGTCTGGTCCATAGAAATACAGATCTGAGTCCC
Source organism: Coprobacillaceae bacterium (assembly GCA_045614925.1). Classification (GTDB taxonomy): domain Bacteria; phylum Bacillota_I; class Bacilli_A; order Erysipelotrichales; family Coprobacillaceae; genus JAZLDV01. The sequence continues at coordinate 25,340 of JAZLDV010000063.1, forward strand.
AGGAACTAGACTTCCTTCTAATAAATGCTCATTTAAAATCTTATACGCTAAATTCATACATAACACCTCCAACATTGTATACAATTATACACCTAAACAAGAAAAATGTATATACAAAAATTAGAATTCTCATTATTTGTTAATATGTTATTTATAAAAAATACAAATTTAGACATATTTTTTAACAAAAAAAAGATTCAATGATTAATTCATTGAATCTTTGCATGTTAGAAATTTTGAAAAAATGGATTCTGTTGTATAAAATAATGATATTCACAATATCCATCCTGATAAACTTCCTGATCACATTTTTCTTCTGATGAGGAAACATAAGAGCATGTATCTTTAAACATTTCTGGAAGATAAGCAAGTCCACTACTAACAATCATAATTATTAGACCTATCAAACCAAATACAGCCATCTTTTTTGTTAGTTTAGGAAGTTTTTCTCTAAAAATAAAATAAGATAATATACCTAATACAGGTACAAATAATGATAATAGATTTAAACCTATATTTTCCTTATCTTCTATAACTAATTGTACAGGAACAGTTTTTCCTGTTGCACTTCCACAATGAGGACAGATAACAGTTGACTCATAAATTTCATTTTGACATATCTGACAATAGATTTTTTCATCTTCAACAATGATAGTTTCTTCTTTTTCTACAGGTTCTTCGTGTTTGTCTTCAACTAATTCTTCACTTTGATTATCTGTAAATACTTCTTCTATTTCTTCTTTTACTTCTTCTTGTACTAATTCTTCTACTACTGTTAATTCTTCCTCTTCTTTTAAAGGTGCTCCACATTGTGTACAAAACAATGCATCATCTTTATTTATATATTCACATTGATTACATTTCATATTATTACCTCCATATATTTGTAGTATATCATACTATCTCTCACATGTTTTCACTTATTATAACAAATTCCTACAAAATATCATGTTATTTGACTTTTTATTGTTAGATAGATATTACTTTGTTTTCTATTTTCTTTTATGTTACAATAGTTGAGGTGATGAAAATGATATTATCTTGTTCTTCTTTAAAGAAGTCATTTCAAGGAATTGACTTACTTAAAGATATTACTTTTAAAATTGAAAAAAATGATAAAATAGCAATTATAGGAGTTAACGGTGCTGGAAAGTCTACATTGCTTCGTATTTTATGTGATGAAGAAAGTTATGATAGTGGGATTATTTCTAAACCAAAAGATGTAACAATTGGTTATCTTGCTCAACATAATATTGTTGATCCTATGATGAGTATTTATGATGCTTTATTAGATGTTTTTAAACCATTACTTTTAACTGAAGAGAGATTAAGAGAATTAGAAATTAAAATGGCTGAATCTAGTGGATATGAATTAGATTCAATTATGAGAGAATATGATCGTCTGACTCATGAATTTAATGAGTTAGGTGGATATGGTTATGAAAGTCAGATTAGAGGGGTATTAAAAGGTTTAGGTTTTGATGAAGATCAATGGAATATGCCTGTAGGCATTTTATCAGGTGGTCAAAAAACTAGAATTTCTTTAGGACGCTTGTTGTTAAAGAAACCTGATCTTCTTTTATTAGATGAACCGACAAACCATTTAGATGTGTCATCTATTGAATGGTTAGAGAATTACCTTAAATCTTATCCTCATGCAATTATAATTGTCAGCCATGACCGTTATTTTATTGATCAGATTTCTAATACAATTATGGAAATAGAAAATGGGAAATCCACTTTATATAAATGTTCTTATGAACAATATTCTAAAGTGAAAAAACACAATAGAGAAGTTGAACTTAAACATTATATTAATAATCAAAAAGAAATTAAGAGAATGCAGGAAAGTATTGATCTTTTAAAATCTTTTGGAAGAGAAAAACAGGTTAAAAGAGCTGAAAGTAAAGAAAAGGCTTTAGAAAAAATGGAAAAAGTAGATAGACCTGATGCTTTACCTCAAGCAATACGTATTCAGTTTTCTCCACTTGTTGAATCAGGATATGATGTATTAAAAGTGAAAGATTTATGTATGGCTTTTGATCAGCCATTATTTAAAGATGTTAATTTCGAAGTTAAAAAAGAAGAAAGAGTAGCTTTAATAGGTCCTAATGGTATTGGTAAAACAACTTTATTACGTCTTATTAGTGAAGAACTTATGCCTATTTCTGGAAAAATCAAATTAGGTACAAAAGTTATGCCTGGTTATTATGATCAGGAACATACATCATTATCTTATCAAAAGACAATATTTCAGGAAATTAGAGATACTTATCCTAATATGACAAATACTGAAATTAGAAATGCTTGTGCTTCATTTCAGTTTAAAGGAGAAGATGTTTTTAAACCTATAGATGTATTATCTGGTGGAGAAAGAGGAAGAGTTCTTTTAATGAAATTATTATTGTCGAGATGTAATTTCTTAATTCTAGATGAACCGACAAACCATCTTGATATTGAATCTAAAGAAGTTTTAGAAGATGCTTTATTATCTTTTGAAGGAACAATTCTATTTATTAGCCATGATCGTTATTTTATTAATAAGTTAGCAACGAAAGTTGTTGAAATGAAAAAAGAAGGATCTGTGACTTATACAGGAAACTATTCTAAATATCTAGAAGTTAAAGACACTATTAAAGTAAAAAACACATCTTTAAATACTGAATATTTAGAAAGAAAAAAATCTTTATCTGAAATTAAAAAGATTAAAAATCAGATTCAAAGAGTAGAAAAAGAAATTTCTTCTGTAGAAAATCAGATTGAAGAATGTAAGAATCAGTTATTAAGTGAAGAAGTAATTAATAGTTATAAGAAATATAATGAGATTACTGATACTATTGATTCTTTAAATTTAAAGTTAGAAGAATTACTTGAACAATGGGAATTATTACAAGATGAATAAGATAAAATATTTTATTCCATCATTTATAATGATGTTTATTATATTTTGTTTTTCTCATGCAAATGGCTCATTATCTTCTTCATCGAGTAATTGGCTATTAGAAATTATTTCTTCTTTATTACATATTGAAATTGATTCATTTGTGATTAGAAAAATAGCACATATAAGTGAATATGCTTTGCTTTGTTTATGTTTGTTTTATGGATATTATAAAATAAACAAGAATGCTTATTTATATAGTTTTGTAATATCTATATTGTATGCATTTACTGATGAATTTCATCAGTTATTTATAAGTGGGCGACATGGATCATTGATAGATGTGTGTATTGATGGAATTGGTGTTATTTTGATGTTATGCATGATTTATATACTAAAAAAGCGAGATAGATAATCTCGCTTTTTATTCTTCTAACAATTTTATTGCATCTAGATATTTTTTTTGACGTTCTAAGTCTTTTTGAGTAATCGTATCTAGCCTGTTTAAATCACTATTATGTTTTAAATCTGCCAATTTGACTTTGATAGCAATAGGATTATTTTTTATGTTTTTTACATAATCCTGATAAGTTACACCTGGTTCATGTGTCAAATATGTCAATGCTTCAATAACTTCTTGAGGATATCCCATATTTTTTAAATCATCAAATGTATAATCTGTATCTTCTACCACATCATGAAGTAAAGCAGTCACAATCTCATATTCTTCCTTTAAACTATGAGCTAAATGTAAAGGATGATAAATATAAGGTAATCCTGTTTTATCAACCTGATTGACATGTGCATCAAAAGCTAATCTTAATGCCTGTTTAATTAATGGTGTATATTGCATTATTTCTTTTCTCCTAAAACTGGTTCTAATATTTTCATATAAACACCAATAATTGGACCAAATATAATAGCTCCAATAATCGTTCCTAAACCAATAGACCATTCTAATTTAAAACATAATGTTAATATCACTACAATACCAAGAGATATGAAATCTGCATATTGTCTTAGTTTTGCAAAGTCTTTATTAATTAATCTTGTAAGAGCTAAACAAAATCCTTCTAATGCTAAAGTGACTTCATTAACTGCCATAACAATTGCTACACCAAAAGCAATGACTAATGTTGCAAGGACGTACATAATGATCCCTCCTACAAATGAATTAAATTCAAATGTAAGAAGATTATAATAAACAAAATTAATAACTGTTCCTAGTAAAACACTTAAAGGAACCTGTAAAATCTGTACTGGTTTAAAATCTTTTTTTAAAATAACAAGTTGTCCTAACACACAGCAGCTGTTAATAATCATCGCCATTGTCCCTATCTTCATATGAACAATATCAGATATTGATTTTGCAACAGCATCATAAGCACCCATACCAATATTTGCTTTAATTGTAAATGCAGCACCTATTCCTACAATAATAAATCCAACAATAATTAATAAATAATTCTTTAATTTTTTCATATTTCCTCCTTAAAAAAGAAACTTATTTAAGTTTCTTTTCCATCAGATATCTTTTCAATCTGACTCCTCTACGTTCATAAGTTTCTTCTTTTAAAACAACATATCCTTTTCTTTCAAAAAAGTCTTTTGCAGTAATAGAAGCCGATGTATTCATATAAACAACACCCTCTTTACATGCATAATCTTCTAATTCATTTAATATAGCTGAAGCAATACCTTGTCCTAAATATTGATAATTTACATATAAACGATCTATATATCCAGTTCCTCCAATATTTCCAAAACCAACAATATGATTATTTGCTTCTGCTACAACTGTATAATTTTTTTCTAATGAATTTTCCCATCTTAAAACATCAGGGTCTTTTGGTGCCCATGCATCTAACTGTTCCTCTATATAATCATTACAGCAGACTTTATGAACATTTTCGTAAAATATTTGTAAGATTTCATCTAAATCTTTTCTTTCATATTCTCTCACTTTCATAAATATTCCCCCTTTACTGTATTATAACAAATTCATTCGATACGTAAAGATTTATGAAAGAGAATTTGTTTTTTTGATAGATTTTGTTATGATAAAAAGGGAGGGATGAAAATGTATGGATTGTTAGCAGGACTATTATGGGCTTTTGATACTGTTATTTTATCTTATGGTATGGATAAAATAGGTTTAAATATGTTTATTATTCCTCTTATTGTAACTGGTATTCATGATCTTATTTCTTTTCTTTTTCTTATCTTTTCATTATGTTTAAAAAGACAGATAAAAGAATTATTTTCATGTCTATATTCAAAAAATGGTTTATTTATTATATTGGGTGGGTTACTCGGTGGTCCTGTAGGAATGAGCTGTTATGTACTAGCAGTAAATTATTTATCTCCTTCTTTAAGTGCTGCAATTTCTTCATTTTATCCAGCACTGGGTGCGTTATTTTCATATTTGCTGTTAAAAGAAAAGATGTCTGGTGTTCAGATATTTGGTCTTATATTAAGTATATTAGGTGTTGTTATAATGGGATATGGCCCTTTGGATATTAAGTTTCAGTTTGGTTTTATTTTTGCATTAATTTGTACAATTGGATGGTCTTTAGAGGCTGTTATTGTTGGATATGGTTTAAAAGAGAGTCAGATTAATGATAATTATGCACTGACTATCAGACAAGGGACATCTTCTTTGTTTTATCTGTTTATTATTTTTCCAATTTTACGTATGACTACATCTGATACAATCTACAACATTCCATTTATCTATATAGTTATTGCTGCATTATTTGGAACTTTATCTTATTTATTTTATTATCGTTCCATTAAAGAAATTGGAGCAAATTTATCAATGGCATTAAATATTACTTATAGTGCTTTTGCGATTATAATCACTTCTATAATGACATTAAGTTTACCTGATATAAAAAGTGTTATTTGTGCTTTATTAATTATAAGTGGATCTATATTGGCATATATAAAAAGGACGTTATAAACGTCCTTTTCATTTAAATTACCAAGTTACTGTGACACCGTCTACTTTAATAGTACAATCTTTTAAATTAGTTGAACTTAACTCACTACTATAATCCCAACGCGTATCTACTAATAATGTTTTAAAATTTGATGCAGTTAATGCCACATTATTAACTGTACAATTTGTAAATTCTATAACTGATCCTGCTGCTTCATCATATGCCATAAAACAATATCCATCTTCAAATTTTACATGATCAAATTTTGTATCAGAAGTTACTTCAAAGAAATCATACATAGATTTTCCAGCCCCTAATGTAGAATTATGAATTTCTACTAAAGATGCTCCTATATATGAAAATGCACCATATAATGTAGAATCATTAACGATAACTTTTACATTATTTGCAGTTCCAATAACAGCATACATTACACCATCAACTGTTACATTGTTGATATATAAATCTTTTGTTAATGGATTAGCTGTTGTCATACCAGCACCAATACCTTGAACTGATTTACCGTTACCTTCAACTTTTACATTTTCAATAGTTCCCCCAGTAGTTCCTAATACTGTTTTATTAGAATTACCTGAAGTAAAACTAATTTTATTTCCAGCACCATTAAATGTTGCACCATTTTTAACCATTAATTCCCCTGATTTTTCATTAACATCTGTCATTAATAATACAGAATCTTGTGTATTTAATGCATCTTTTAATTCATCCTGATCATTTACTACTGCTAAAGTTCCTACTGCTTCTAAATAAGCTTTTACTGTAGCTTTGTCAGAAACACCAAATGCTGTATCTAAAGCAGTTTTTGCATCTTCAAATCCTTTTGCTTGCACTGCTTGTGATAAAACAATAATGTCATATACACCATTATTATTTCCATCTAATGCTACACAATCTTCATTTGTTGCTTCATTTTTTAAATAAATTTGATTTAAACTTGAATATGTATATTCACCTGCTGGTAACACACCACCTACATGTCGAGATGAAGACCCTTTATAAACAGCTTCTAAAACTGAATAATTATTACCATTGATTTCTACAATTCCTACTTCTTCATATGTCCAGAAATCACCAGTACTAATTTTAACAATTTCTTTTACATTAGAACCATATTCAAATGCAATATATTGACGTACATAAGCATCTGATATACCAGTATTTTCAACTAATACAAATTTATCTTGCACATTATTTAATCCAGCAAGTACCTTTTGTGCTCCCGATGCTCCTTCAATTTGGTCAAAAGGTACTATTGTTCCCCAACCTGCAATTGCACCAGTTGCTGGATATAGTGGTTTAGCTTGAGTAAATTCTTGTAATTTGTAACCTTCACCATAATTTGGTGATGTAAACATTTCATATGTTCCATCTTCATTTTCAATACGTTCATATTCATGTTGTTTGATATGAACATTGCCTAAAGTCATAACATTGACATCATTATCTTCACTTGTTAAGTAAGCAACAGTTCCAGCAACTGCTGCACATACTGCTAATGTTAAACTTAAAGCATATAAAATAATAGTTTTAAATTTTTTCATAGTATTTCCTCCTCGTTTTAAATTATTATTAGTACCTTATATTATATCAACCAGCTAGAATATATGTCAAGACAGTTGAAGAATTCAATAAAAAAAGGTGTTATATAACACCTTTTAAATACCAAATAATAAATCCATATATGTTGGTATTGGCCAGTATGATGAATCTACAATTAATTCAACTTCATCTGCTATTTTTCTTAATTTATTCATAACAGTAAAGACTTCATCTCTATAAGCTTCTGCTTTTGTTAATAAGTCTTTGATTGATGTCGCATTGTTAATCATAATTTCTAATTCTAACATTTGAGAATTCATTTCATTTAATAATTCATTTAATACTTTTACATCATTAATTAAATATGTACAATCTAATCCTGATTTTTTCACTTCATTGACTGTTGAACTGATTTCTTTTAGATATCTAAGTGATGCAGGATAGATTTCATTTTTTGCCATTTTTAATGCTGTTAAAGCTTCAACTTTAATAGTTTTACAATATCCTTCTAATAAGATATCATATCTTGAATCTAATTCTATTTTTGAATAAACACCTATAGAAGATAACATATCTACATATTTAGGTTCTTTTAAGACTTTAATCGCTTCTACAGTATTTTTTCTATTTGGCAATCCTCTTCTAGCAGCTTCTTCTTGCCACTCTTTAGAATATCCATCACCATTAAAGATAACTCTTCTATGATTTTTAAAGAATTCTCTAATAACTTCTAATGGTTCTTTTCCTTTAGAAATTTCTTTAGACATTTCTTGCATTTCTTTTGCTAGAATAGAATTTAAAATTGTATTTGGTCCTGCAATTGATTGTGAAGATCCTACAGATCTGAATTCAAATTTATTTCCAGTAAATGCAAATGGAGATGTTCTGTTTCTATCTGTATTGTCTTTTGAAAAATCTGGTACAACTGAAACTCCTGTCTGGAATCTTAGTTTTTTCATATTTTCTACTTCTTTTCCTTCTACAATTGAATCAATAATTAAATCTAAATCTTCACCTAAGAACATAGAAATAATAGCAGGTGGAGCTTCATCTGCTCCTAAACGATGATCATTTCCTGCTGATGCAGTCGACATTCTTAATAAGTCACCATATTCATCTACACCTTTTATTGTACATGCTAGTGCTGCTAAGAAAGGAATATTTTTTTCTGGATGTTTACCTGGATTAAATAAGTTAATCCCTGTATTAGTTACAACAGACCAGTTATCATGTTTACCTGACCCATTGACACCTTTAAATGGTTTTTCATGTAATAAACATCTTAATCCATGTTTTTTTGCTATATCCTGCATTAAAATCATTAATAAATGATTGTTGTCAGTTGTAATATTTGCATCTCTATAAACACAGGCAACTTCGTGCTGTGCTGGAGCTGCTTCATTATGTTTTGTTTTAGATGGAATTCCATATTTCCATAATTCTTCATCTAATTCTTTCATAAATGCTGCAACTTTACGTTTTAAGCTTCCAAAATAATGGTCTTCTAATTCTTGACCTTTTGGTGCACTTGCACCATATAATGTTCTTCCTGTTAATTTAAGGTCGATACGTTTTTGATAATATTCATCAGCAACTAAGAAATATTCTTGTTCACTTCCTACTGAAGGTTTTACAAATTCTACATCATCATATCCTAATAAATGCATTAAATGTGTTGCTGAAGCAGATAAAACATCTACCGATTTTAATAATGGTGTTTTTTTATCTAATGCTTCACCTGTATACGAACAGAATACTGTAGGTATATACAATGAGCCATCTTTAATGAAAGCTGGTGATGTCGCATCCCACGCTGTATAACCACGTGCTTCAAATGTTGCACGTAATCCTCCAGATGGGAATGAAGATGCATCTGGCTCTCCTTTTCTTAATGTTTTTCCACTAAATTCTAAAATTGCTTTATTGCCATCAGGTTCTAAAAATGCATCATGTTTTTCTGCAGTTAGACCAGTTAATGGCATAAACCAGTGCGTAAAGTGTGTCGCACCATTTTCCACAGCCCATATTTTCATTGCATTTGCAATAATTGTTGCTGTTTCTCTAGCTAATGGTTCTCCTTTTTTTAATGACTCATGAAAAGCTTTATAAGCTGATCTAGGAATTCTTGATTTCATCACATCATCATCAAAAGTATAACAACCATATTTCTCTAATAATTCATTCATTTCCACAAAAATGTCCCCCTTATTTTTGTTTAAATCTGATACATGTGTATTATAACTGTTTTATCTTTTTAAAGTCAATAAAAAGAAAAATAAGCAGTTTCCTGCTTATTGATGAATTAAAATTGTTTGAAATTCATATGTATTGTAATGTTGTCTTGATAATGTATATTCAAAGATTGATCCATTACTTAAATATGAAATTTGTTCTTCTTGTATATATGGTTCTGCTTCACTTAAATGAAGATATTGCTGTTCTAATGGTGATGACAATGCTGATGTAATTGTTAAGTGAGCACTTTGTATTTTTAATTTTAAATTATTTTCAATATAATTATAAACCGAATTTTTAATATGCTCTACTTTTAATCCTGGGATTAAACTTATAGGCATATATGTAATACTTAATACAAATGGCTGTTTATCTAATTTTCTTAAACGAATAATGTGATAAACAAAATCGCCTTCCTCTATCTGCATTTTTTTAGCTAAATATTCATCTGCAGGAATAACAGAGAATTCTAAAATTTCTGTTTCAACTTCTTTTTTATTTTTATATCTTGCACTAAAGCCTCTTGTTAGTTTAGCAGTGACTTCCTGAATAGAAGGATCATATTCTTTTACAAATGTTCCTGCTCCTCTTCTTCTGATAATTAGTCCTTCTTTAACTAAAATATCCAAAGCTTTTTTCATAGTTTCTTTATTACATTGATAACTCATACAAAGAATATATTCATATGGAAGTTTTTGTCCAAATTTATATTCTTCATTTAAAATCTTTCCTCTGATATCATCTGCGATATCTTTATATTTAGCCATAACGTCACCCCCGTACGCATATATAAAATACCATACTTTGGTAAAAATTTCACGTCTTTTTTTACATGATTTTACATTTATTTTACATTTGTTTCTTTAAGCAAACTTTTTTCAAAAGAATAAATACTTAGTTTATGATCTTCATAAACACCATAACTTTTTACACCTTCTTTTGGTAAAGAAATTGAATTAGGGTTAAATCTATAAATACCATCTAATTCATAGGCTACTGGTTTATGATAGTGACCATATACAAAAATATCCCCTTTATTTAATAAAGGTAAATGATCTTCATCATAGATATGACCATGAGTAAAGAAAAACTTATGATTATCTAAATACATTTCTAAATAATCTGCTCTCATTGGAAAATTCAATACCATCTGATCAACTTCTGCATCACAGTTTCCTCTAACAGCTAATATTTTATCTTTATAGTTGTTTAACAATTGAATACAAGCCTTTGGATTATATCCTATTGGTAAATCATTTCTAGGTCCATGATATAATATATCTCCTAAAATAACTAATTTATCATATTGTTCTTTATCAAATATATCAATCACATGACATAAATCATCATATGACCCATGTATATCTGAAATAATCATTAATCTCATAATTCTCCTCCTAACAATAGTCCTACTGGACAATGATCCGATCCATATATATCAGTATAAATATATGCATCTTCAATTTTATCTTTTAAATCTTCTGATACTAAGAAATAATCAATTCTCCATCCCGCATTTTTCTCTCTTGCTTTAAACATATATGACCACCAAGAATATGTTTCAGATGTAGGATATTTAAATCTAAACGTATCAATAAATCCGCTATTTAATAATTCTGTCATTTTTGCACGTTCTTCATCAGTAAATCCTGCATTTTTGTGATTAGTTTTATCATTTTTTAAATCAATTTCATTATGTGCAACATTTAAATCTCCACAAATAATAACTGATTTATGTTCTTTTAATCGATTGACATATTCTCTAAATACATCTTCCCATATCTGTCTATAATCTAATCTTTCTAATTCTCTTTTTGAATTAGGTGTATAAACTGCAATGAAATAAAAATCTTCATACTCTAAAGTAATAACTCTACCTTCCTGATCATGTTCTTCTATATTTAAACCATATGTCACATTTAAAGGTTCTTTTTTCGTATAAATAGCTACTCCACTATAACCTTTTTTCACTGCATCATTATAATAAGATACATATCCATCAAATTCTAAATCAATCTGATGTTTTTGTAATTTTGTTTCTTGTATTGCAAAAATATCTGCATCAGTTTCTTTAAAAAAATCTGCAAATCCTTTTGTCAGACATGCTCTTAAGCCATTCACATTCCATGATACAAATTTCATCTTTTCCTCCTATAAATAAAAAAGGGGATATCCCCCTTTTATTGTTCAACTGAATATCTTACGATTGTTTTTAATTTATCTGTCGGTACTTTATCAGGGTCATTTAAGTAAATTTCATGATGAAATCCTTTTAATCTCATATTATGAACAGTGATATATTCCATAAGTCTGCTCGTAGTCATAATTTCTTCATTATAGGCACCCCTATGTAATATCTGTACGCATAATCCTTCCTTCATTGGATTTAAATAACAGTCCATAATATATGGATTTAATTTTTTAGACGCAACTTCAACTTTTATTTTTTCAAATAATTCATCATCTAACATTTTAGGTTGAGCAATCATTAAAGTAAATTTAATGAATTTTTTTCTTGTAACGTCAAATTGGGCATTATTGTATGTATCCCATAATCCTTCTAAAGGAGATATAGTATATAACAAATCGTATTCATCTTTAAAATAATCTTTAACTGCTTTTGATAATATTTTAAGCGCTTCAGCTTTTAGTTTAAATTCTTCAACGTTTGGATTACCAATTCCATCCACCATAATATAATTAAAATCAGGTACTTGGATTAAGTTAATTTTCTTAGTAGAAGCATCGTAAACTTCTTTATATTCTTTTCTTATGCCTTCCTTCATCTTCTAACTTCTCCCTTCGCTTATTCTAATTATAATATATTTTTTATGTTTTTTCTACTATTTTATTTTATTTTTTGATTTTTTCAAAATTTCTTGGCTCATTTAATTCAGATAGTATAATTGTTCCCAATCTTAAACTTTCTTTTACATCTATAATTCTTTGATTTGAACTTCCTTTAAACCTTAAACGAATATCTTTTAACTCTTCAATAAATCTACCATCTACAATTATATCTAAGCATTCAAGAATAAAGTCGCTATAAGGGCCATGTGCTCTTCCACCCTTTAACAGATCTTCAAATAAATATCCTGTATAACACCATATATTTTTATCTGGATAAATTTCTTTAACCTTTTTTAACAATGGATATAATCCTTCCTGATTACTTAATTCCATAGGTTCTCCACCTAACAGACTTAATCCTTGAATATGTTCAAGTTTTAATGCATCTATAATTTCTTCAATTGTGTCTTGCGTAAATTCCTTCCCATATTGAAAATCCCAAGTAACCTGATTAAAACAATTCTTACAATGATGAGTACATCCAGAAACAAACAATGATACTCTTACACCACTCCCATTGGCTATATCAAATTTTTTAATTTCTCCATAATACATAGTATGACCCTCCTTTGACTATTTATCCCTCAAATTTATATTTGAGGGATAAATAAGGTTAAAAACATGCACTACAAGTAGCATATCCTCTTGATTTTAATTCTTTTAATGATGTTTTTACTTTTTTATAGTTTTCTTTACTAATAGTTTGTATATGTGTACATTTTGTTTTATGAATTTTCTGATTGTTTGTATTTAAAATATAAGTATCTGTATTTGAATCTGTGCTTAACCAGTTATTACCAGTTGCATAATCAATTTCTACACCTGGTTCAATATTGTAGGCAAAGACATTAAAACAAATACCATCACCTTGATCTTCTATTGAATATCCTTCCATTACTACGCCATGAGCAACAAGATTATTACCATCATAAATAGGTGTAACTCTATAAGCAACATGATTCCCAGTTTCTTTTACATAATCAGCAATCATATTTTCAAAAGGAAGCATTCCTTTTGTATTCATTGAACGTGTTCCAGTAATCAGATTTTTTTCATTATCATTTTCACCAGCTAATTGAAATCCAATTAAATGGCAGCGATTATATAAGCTTTTTCCATCAACAAAATCATATCTTACACTTTTCCATCCCGATGGTTTAATATGACCAATATCTCCTCTTTTTTCTGTTGGCATAATTTCTTTTCCAATGGAAGCAATAGTCATACCACATCTATTTAAATGATCTAATGGACTATAGTATTCATAGGCTTTTGTTGTTAATTCAGAATCTGAAAATACAGGATTATTGTTGTTTAATACAACATAAGGTTTTCCATCATACTCAGGAATCTCTTTTAAATCTATAGCTTCATATTCCTGATTAACGACATGACCAGCATTATTTTGTTTATCTCCATCATATTCAATTTCTATTTGAATATCTGCACATCCACTTATCAGTAATGTGATAAATAATAGTAAATATAATATTTTATTTTTCATGTCTGCCTCCTATGATTTCACATATCTTTCAATTGTTATTTTTTCATGTGAATATCCTTCAAAATCATACGTTTCACATAATTTATATGCATTTAAATAATTTAAGTTAAAATACATATCACTTGGATATTCTCTATTCCATTTTGCTATTACAATTTCACTGCAACTACTAATGATTTGTTCATCAATAACTACATTTTCTAAAAAACAATAATCATCGTCAGAAATATAATCTAACATATCGTTATCTACTTTGATATCACAATTAAATTTGTCTTTTAATTCAACAATAGTCTCAAGACCATTTTGAAATTGTCTAGATGAATAGTCATTCATCCATAAAACATGATTCTTACACACTTCAATAATCTTTTCTCTTAAAACTCTATCTTGACTTTGTCTTCTGTTATTAAACATCATCCCAAAATTGTCATCTACACAAATAATTAATTTCATAAAATCAACTCCTTTTAACATTATATCACACATTACACATTTTACTAAAAAATATAATAATATTATTGAAATAACAAAAAAAAGACAGGATGTTTTACATCCTGTCATAAAGTTTATCCTAACCAAGCTCCGTTAGAACCAAATTTTTGTACTTTTCCATTGATTGTTACAGTACCTGTTACCATTGCACCTTTTTCGTTGAAATAGTACCAAGTATTGTTGATTTTTAACCAACCAGTAACCATAGCATTATTTAAATAATACCATGTACCGTTAACTTGTTGCCATCCGCTCATCATATGGCTATTCATGTAGTACCATTTTCCTCCGTCTTGAATCCATCCAGTTTTCATTTCAGAATCTAAGAAGTACCATTTTCCATTATCTTTAACCCATCCAGTTTTCATAGCTGAGTCTAAGAAATACCATTTACCACCGTCATTTAACCATCCAGTGATCATATGGCTATTTAAGTAATACCATTGACCATCAATTTTTTGCCAACCAGTCATCATATGACTATTTAAATAGTACCATTTGTTATTGTCTTTGATCCATCCAGTTTGCATTGCACCAGATTCATCCATAAAGTACCATTTTCCAGCATCTTTAACCCATCCAGTTTGTGCAACACCATCTACGTAGAAGTACCACTTACCATCTACTTTTTCCCATCCATTAATAGAAGGAACAACTGGAGTGAAATCTTCATTTTTAATTGCTTTTTCAGCATTAGCAATTAATTGTAAATATTCACTTGGAATTACTCTTGATTCTTCAGTATCTTTAGCTAATAATTTTTCTAAAGCTTCTTTTGCTGCTTTTAATTTTTCAATATGTTTAGAATCGCTAACTTCTTCTAACATTGCAGTCATTTGATTTACAAGATTTTCAGCAATATCTTTATTATTTAATGAATATGTTAATCCTGCTTTTGCAGCTTTTAATTCATTATATAATACAGTTCCATCTTCTAAACTTAAGTTTGCTTCATCAGCTAATCCAGCTTTTGCTTCGCTTAATGCATCAGCATAAACTCTATAAGTTGAAGGAGCATAAATATTTTCTTCATTAGAAACTGCTTCGTTTACTAATGCTTTTAATGCTGTTAAATCAGCACCAGCGAATTTTACAATTCCTGAATTTACTGCATTTTTGTATGCATTTAAGATTGTAGAAGCCATATTTGCAGTTAAGTATTCATTATTGACTGCAGCAGCTGCATTTGCTTTTGCTGATTCATATGCTTCTTTTGTTGATTTTGTCCAGTTATTTGTATTTACTGATTTTTCTAATTCTTTAGCAATTTCAGTTCTAATTGCTGCAGAACCTTCTCCATTGTTAAATGTCATAATTTCAGTGATTTCTGGAATTACATTTGTCCATTCAACTTTTAATGAAACAATAGTTTTTCCTTCTGGAACTAAGAAATCATTTAACGCTTGTGATAATGTTCCTAGTTCAACAGTTTTATTATCACTTGTAGTTGCAGTAACTTTTGCATTACTCATTTCACCAGTTTGTACAATTCTAATTGTTTTTACATCTTGTGGTTCTGATAAGTTATATACAAAGTGACTGTTTTTAGCAGTTGATTTATAAGTTGTTTTGAAATCACCATCTAACATTAATGATGGATGATGTCCTTGTTCTTCAATATCTTTACTTACGATATCTTTGTTATCTTCGATACTTACGTATCCTCCACCGTTAATTACTAATTCAGAGAATGCTAACCATCTGTAATCATATGCAGAAACAACGCTTACTTTTAAGTAACGTCCTGTTGCATTCACTTCTTTATTTTCAGCGAACATATAACCTGGGTTAGAGCTATCATGCCATAATCCTTTGTCTTGTGCAGATTTAGCTGCATCTTCATTGTGTTCATTAGTAAATTCTGTTTCGATTTCTAAGATTTCAGTCCATTCTCCATCTAATGAATCAGATAATTCGAATTTAACATGTCTTGGATAATCTCTTTCAGTTTCTACTACTAAATATTTGAACGAATCCATATCGATTGTTCTACCTAAATCGATAATAGCATATTTTCCATTACCTTGTAATCCTGATAATTTACCCATAGTAGATAAGTTACCATCAAATAATTTTTGAATATTGTTTCCTGAACGGATATCAGTTGCTGCATCACCATTAGTGAAGTTTGTTTGTACAACTTTATAAGATCCAATCACGAAATAGTTCACTTCAAATTCATCGATTGTCCATGTAATTGTATTATTTGTAGTATTAATAACTCTTACATATCTTGCATCAACTTTTTGACCTTCATATTTTTCAAATGTAATACCATTTTTAGAAACTTCTAATTCTAATCCTGCTGGTAATGCAGATACATTAATGCTTTCAATTGCTTTAATGTTATTTAATTTAATACCTAAATAATTTCCACCATCAATAGCAACAGTTCCTTCATCTAATGCCATTTTACCTTCAGAAATATTAACAGTACATTCATTATCAAAGTTAGAATATACATTTGTACTTGATCCTTTTTCAGGAACAGTAACAGTTAATTCAGACATGGTAATCCATGTTCCTTTTGCTTCAGTATTTCTTACTCTTACATAACGAACTGTATCATTTACTGTAATTGTATGGCTATCAATACCTGTAGAAACACCATTATTTTCAGTTTTTACTGTTTTCCATGTATTACCATCTGTAGATGTTTCAATAACATATTTAACAAACTTATCGCTTGTTCCTGAAGCACCTACTGCTGCATTAATTTTTTCAATATAAGTTTCAGCACCTAAATCGATACCTACATAATCACCTACATTAGCTGCATTTCCTTGCATTTTGTACCATGCATATGTTGACACATTTCCATCAGTTAAGTTTGCATCACTATAAGTTTGATAGTTTTCCCAACCTGGTGTTTTAATAACTTTATATGAAATACCTGATTCAACTTTTTCTTCTCCACCGTTAATAACGATATCACGAACACCTAACCAAGCATTTCCATTTTCAGCTGTCGCAATTAAACGAATTCCTAATACATCTGTTAATCCCATATTTTCTTTTTCAACATTATTAGGTTTATTCATTTCACTTCCATAATCTACCCAGTTAGTTCCATCAGTTGTATATTGTAATTTACCTTTAGTAAAGGTATCATTTAAATTTGCTGATTGACCTAATCTGAAGATTACACTATCAAGATTAATAGGTTTAGAGAAAGTCATACCTACATAATCACCAACATATAATACAGTTGGATTTTTATAAATAATTTCTGTAGAAGCATTGTTATCAGTTACATAAGACATATCTCCTGTAGGAGTATCTTTACGGCTAGTAATAAATGTATTGATTACTACATTTGGATTCATAGCTGTTTCAGCTTTTGTTCCTACATAAGATTCTAATGCTTTGATAAATGGTACGATATGTTGTACCCCTACTTCTGCATATTCAGTATGGTCTACATAGTGGAAACCATATGAACGAGAATTTGTAAATGCTAAACGTCCAGCATTATAGTTACTTAACATAACGTTATCATCTTTAGCAATAATTCCTTTAATTGCTTGTAAATAATAAATTGCAGAATCAGTTGTATCTTGCCAGCAATTTAACCAGTAGATAATCTGATCTCTTACTCTTTCGTTTCCTGGATTATCTTTGAAATCTTTTGCAGCTTTTTGTAAAATTGCAAAAATTTCAATAATTTCTTCACATTGTTCTGTAGTTACAGTTCCTGAAGATAATGCAGTTTTAAATTCATTTAATTTTTCTTTAATGTTTACTGATTCTTGTAAAGCAGTAACACGGCTATCCATATTTTGGTTGATCATATGTTGAGAAATTTCTCTTAATGCAGCAGAAGCTTTTGTTTCAATCGCTGAATTGTGATCAACATATTTGAATGATGCTAACCATGCATCATTTGCTTCTTCTTCACTAGACCAGATGTTCCATGAATATGAAGCATTTCCGAAAATTGCAACTTTACTTGGTTCAGATTGTTGCATTGGATTTAATACGATCCCTTGGATTTTTGAAGGATCTACATTTGGATGTAAGAATGTACTATATCCACCCATAATTAAGTGAGATTTAGAGTTATCTGTACATGGCCAGTTAATCCATAAGTAAGGACCACGTCCTACATTATTTGTAAAAGTATTTGTGAAGTTATTTGATACTTCTCCCCATACTCTACCACCAGTCATAACGATTTGTACGTTTGCTGGGAATTGTGCATAATATGATTGTCCATTATACATGTACTCTTGAGTACAGAATGGTAAAGTGATTTTTAAATCAGGATATGTTTTTTGCATTTCTTTTAACCATGCAGTCATATCTTCTAACATTCTAATATAGTTACTTCCACCTACGTTTGCAGCATCATCAGCTAAAATTGCGATTTGACGAACACCTGCACTAATAACTTGTTCAAATTTAGCTTGCATGATTGCTAAGTCAGCCTGATAATTTGCTTCATTACCATGACGAATTGCATTATGCATATAAGGGTGTAATGCATAAACGAAACGACATTTTGATTCATTACCTGCATCAGCTAGAGGTTTAATCAATGTGTCTAATTCTTCTTGAGTATATAACTCTTTCCATTTACTGTTATGTTTTGGGTCATCTTTTGGAGCATAGAAATAAGAGTTTAATTTATAATATCCTCCCCATTTCATTAATTCCATACGGTCTTCTAATGACCATGGATTCCCATAATAACCTTCAATGAATCCACGGCTTTCTACGTCAGCCCAGTCTTCAACTTTAAAAGTGCTAATTCTTACACTATCCATTTGTGCTAAAACATGATATAAAGTTGTAATACCATAGAAAGCAGAATCAGTATCTTTACCTAATACAATAATTGTATTTTCTGATGTTTCTAAATAGTATGAATCAGTTTTATCAAATAAATTTGCAGTATCAATTGTACAGTTTTCTTTTACATATTGATCTACATATCCATTAGAACCATAAATACCTACTAAGATATTTAAATTATTTTTAACTAATGATTTAGTTTCTTTTAATTGAATATCTTTTAATCCTAATGTTTCTTCTAATCTTGCTTTAGTATAAGCATCGATTCCATCTTCGTATACAACATTAGCAGTTTTTCCTAAAACCCAATTTGAATCATCATATTCAATGTTTTGAGGTTGAGGATAAAGTTCATATTGTCCATCTTGAGTGTTTCTTAATTCATAAGCGAATACAGATAAGTCACCAAAACTTCCAATAGTCATTACTAATGCTAATACAGCAGCAATAAAACGGTTTAAAATTTTATTTTCCATTTCGTTTTTCTCATGACATATTCAAATATGCCTTCTCCTTTCTTAAATTTTTAATTATAAAGAGTTATAAATTGTTTTTTTATAAAGGTGGAATCATAAAAAAAACAATGAAAAAACTCCTTTATAATTAATGAAAAAATTTACTAAAACGGTTACATTTTAGTCATAAAAATTATATTATTTTTGTAATTAAAAGTCAATTTATACTCATATATCAACTGTACTTGAACATAACAAAAAAAGGAAATAGAGCTTGTCTATTTCCTTTATATTTTTTATTTTTCAACCCATTTTGCATATAGAGTCATGCTTTCAGATACCTTATCAGTTTCAATATTCCATGGAATAGAATAATTTTCATCTCTATACCATCCAGCAAATTCATATCCTTCTCTAGTTGGTATATTTTCGACGATTATAATATCATCATACATAAGTTTCTGAGTTTCTACATGAGTTCCACCTACAGTATCAAATTTAACAGTGAAACCATTATTATTAATAACGAACATCAATGCTAATACAAATATAATACACATAACAATAACAATTTTGTTTGCTGTATCTACACTCATATTTACTTTATCGTATAATCCACCTTTGCGTTCATTATTATTTAATGTGTTTTCCACTTTCATTCCTCCAATACTATTTACGAGCTAAATATTTACGCATATCGATAGATACTGCACCTAAGATAATAATACCTTTGATGATATATAACATATTTGCATCTACAGATAAGAAGTTTAATCCTACGAAGATTAATTGTAATAAGAATACACCTAATACGATACCAGAAATTTTACCAGTACCACCTACGAATGAAACCCCACCGATAACGCAAGCAGCGATAGCGTCACACTCATAGTTTAAACCAGTGTTTGCAGAACATGATGCGATACGAGCACCATCGATAAATCCAGTAATACCATACATAGCACCAGCTAACATGAATACCATAACGATTGTTAAGAATACGTTAACACCTGATACGTGAGCAGCTTCTTCATTTGAACCTACTGCGAACATGTTTTTACCGAATTTAGTTTTATTCCAGATTACCCACATGATAACTGTTAATAATGCTGAATATAATACATATCTAGGAACTGAAGTAGTACCAATAGTAAATAAAGTTCCTTTAATAGCATTTAAGTATCCTTCATCCATACCAGATAAAGTTTGACCATTGTTTCCACCGATCATTAAGAACATTAATACGATACCGAATACGATTAATTGAGTAGATAATGTAACGATGAATGGATGTAATTTAAATTTAGCAACGAAGAATCCGTTAACTAAACCAATTGTAGCACCTACAGCCATAACGATTAATAATACAACGATTAATGGCATTGTTGGAATACCATCTAACATTTTGTTAGCATAACCAGTCATTTGTAATAAAGCAGCAGAGATACAAGCTGTTAAACCAACACAACGACCAGCAGAAATATCTGTACCAGTTAAAACGATACATCCTGCGATACCTAAAGCGATAGGTAATTTTGCAGCAGTTAATGAAATAATGTTAACGATTGAAGGTACTGATAAGAATGCAGGTACCTTAACAGAGATATAAATAACTGCAACAGCAATGATAATATACATTGCATTATTTAATAATAATTCGCTAATTTGTCTTTTTTGATCTGCTTTTGACATTTCTTTAAAAGCAGCCATTTTAGCTTTTAATGAATTCATTTTTTTTACTCCTCCCATTTTTATGCATATTTAGCAGCTAAAGCCATAATTTCTTCTTGAGATGTAGTTGCAACATCAACTTCACCAGCTAATCTTCCACCTGACATAACTAAAATACGATCACAAATACCTAATAATTCAGGCATTTCTGAAGAAACAACAATACATGTTTTTCCTTTTTTTGTTAAGTCGATGATTAATTCGTAAATTTCGTATTTAGCACCTACGTCGATACCACGTGTAGGTTCATCTAATAATAATACGTTTGGTTCTGTTAATAACCAACGTCCAAGGATAACTTTTTGTTGGTTCCCACCTGATAATGAACGAATTTTTGTTTCTTGGTTAGGAGTTTTAATATGCATTGCATTAATACTCCATTCAGTTACTTCTTTCATTTTATCTTTACTTAAGAAAGGACCTTTCTTATAGTTATCTAAACTTGAAATAACTGTATTTTCACGGATATCTTCAATACCAAAGATTCCTGTTGCACGTCTTTCTTCTGTTAATAACGCGAAACCATTTTTAATAGAATCTTTTGGATTTTTGTTTTTAATTTCTTTACCATCTAAGAAAATTTGTCCACTCTTACGTGTAGCATTACCGAAAATATTTTCTAATAACTCAGTACGTCCTGAACCATCAAGACCAGCTACTCCTAAGATTTCTCCTTTTCTAGCTGTGAAAGAAACATCTTTTAGTTTAGAATACATAGCAGTTAATCCTTTAACTTCTAAGTATGTATCCCCAACTTCATGTTCTTTTGGAGGATAACGATTAGTTAATTC
>JAZLDV010000064.1:0-6978 GCA_045614925.1 Coprobacillaceae bacterium
GCAAATGATTCTTCTGTATATTTGCTTGCATCTGTACTAAAGTAAGCATCTAATGCTGTATTTAATGCTTCTTTATTTACTACGACTACAGGCTCTTTTTCTTTTAAACCATCAATAGCTAATTGTAAATATAACTGAGCCTGATCAACTGCTTCTTGAGTTGCTTCTTTATTTTCTAATACAGTATTAGCAGTTTGTAATGCTGCAACTAAGAATGCATATGAATCTTCAGTATATTTATCTGCTTCTAATTTATTTGCTTGTTCTACTAATGCTTGTAATGCTGATTTATCAGCTTCTTCTTGTTTTAATTGTAATGCTTCAATCGCATCTTTTAATTGTTTTACTGCATCATTAACAACTTTTTGAGTTGCTGCAGCATAATCTTTAATTTCTAATGCATGAGTTAATGCATTATCTAATTGTTCTAATCCTGCATCTTCATATAATGATTTATCAATTGATTGTGCATTTTCAATTAATTGATTTAATTCTTCTTTGTCTGCTTCAACTGCTAAACGTCCGTAAGCTTCAAATTCACTAATATGAGCATATTCATTAATATTATTTTTAGTAACATCAATTTTTACATAACGTGCTTTAATTTCTTCATCAAACTTATATGTAAATCCTTCTGCTACTTCTAAATCATTATTA
This sequence comes from Coprobacillaceae bacterium, assembly GCA_045614925.1. Taxonomy (GTDB): domain Bacteria; phylum Bacillota_I; class Bacilli_A; order Erysipelotrichales; family Coprobacillaceae; genus JAZLDV01. Next base: position 658 of record JAZLDV010000064.1, read on the forward strand.
TTCTTTTCAACAACTTTAGTCCATTCTTGCTGATCATTACTTACATAGATATCATAATGATAATATCTTGCTTGTCCTTCTCTATAATATGCATAAACTTTAAATTCAGAAATATAGAATTCTTTTTCTAAATCAATAATAATGTTTGCTGGATAATTTCCACCATCCCAATAATTCGATCCACCAATAATACCATCATTTGCAAGGCTACCATTACCTTTAGATGCAACAACATTTTTATTGTATGCAATATTTATACCATTAGTTAAATCATATAATTGATTTACGATATCATTAATTTCTTCTTGAGTTGATTGAGAACTCATATAGATTAATATTGCTTTCTTATATGCATGTGCATACATAGGTTCATTAGCAATTTTATTTTCTACTAATGCTTTTAATTCTTTTTTGTCAGTATCTAAACCTTCAATATTTTGTTTAAATAATTCAATTTCTTTTTCTAAACAAGATAATCCAAATAGTAACTCTTCATATTCAGTAAATACATTTTGAACTAAATCTAAGCTTTGTGATAAATTATCTAAGAATGCTTTATTATTTTCATTTACTTGTGTATTTTCAATAATACTTAAAGCTTCATTGACAATATTGTCATAAATATTGTCTTTATTTCCAAATACTCTTAATTCATTAAAGTTACCACTATATTGTTTACCATTTTCACTAGAAGTAAACATTTCTAATTGCTGATATTTAACATATCTTGCTTTAATTCCTCTTAAATATTCTAAAGATAATAATTTTGCACTGCCTCCAGCACTATTTAAATCACTATAAATTTTATTCCATTCTTCACCATCTGATGAAATAAAAATTTCATATTTGTTTGGTAATTCACCAAAATTAATTTGAATTTCATTAATCCAATATTCATCTTCTAAATCAACTACAAACCATGCATCATCTTTCTTTTCAAAAGAAACTCTTGTAGAAGTATCACCATCAACTGCTAAGTCAGCCGTAAATCTTCCATCATCAACTTCTAATCCAGAAACACTAACTGGTTTATTTAATGCTAGATTATAAGTATCACTAAAATCAGTTCCTATAAATTCATGATATTCAGTATATTTATTTTTAATCACAAAATTATCTAATGAACCAACAACACCACTACCAATTTCTTCTACAGGTAATACAAATGTTGAAGAAATAGAATTGCTAAGTTCTGCTTTAGGTGTAGAGAATAAAATACCATCAATGTATAAAGAAACTTCTTTATCATCACATGTAATAGTATAATTATATTTTTGACCTACTTTTGGTGTAAAATCAAAAGTATACACTTTATCTTTTCTTTCATATCCTATTTTATTTGTACCTTTATAATTCAAATAGAATACACCATTTGCATCACTACCATTAAATAATATAGCGTTTTCTTTTGCTTCTTCTTCAATACATAAATCAAATGATAAAGTATATGGGAATCCTACTGATTTAAATGGTAAGCTCATATATCCTTCACCATTTAATTTTAATACTTTATTACCATTTCTATCTTCTGTTTCAATATTATTTAATAAAGCATTATATCCATTACCACTTTTATCAACAATACTTTGTTCTTCTACTGTTTCAAAATCATAATCAACAATTGTTTCACTATCACTATTTACATTTCTATATGGATTAGCTCCAGGAGTATAGTCATCAAATAAATCTACTCTTTCAATAAATTCTTCTGCTGTTCCTACATCCTTACCAACCCAGCTTTTTTCAGCAATCACAATAAACTGATCTTTAACATATCTAAATGTATCAAATTCAGAAATACCTCTATTATTATCATACCAGAATGCTGCTTCTGCTCCACATAATAAAGGTGTAGATGTAGATACAGTCACACCTGGTAAATCTTCTACATTCCAGTTATCATATGCTTTTTTAATACTAAAAATATTTCTATCTAAATCACTACCAGGCACTACATATAAATAAGAACGGTTATCATTGATCATTCTATAACCATCATCAATCATTTGTTTTGGATCAGCATAATGTGGAGACCAAGCATTACAGATTGCATCTTTACTTACTTCTACATCTCCTCCTAATCCAGAACTTCCACCTAATGCTGCCCAGATTCTTGGTTCATAACCTTTTTCAACAACATATTTAATCATTTCATCAGCATATGCTCTTGCTAAATCTTGATGTTTTCTAGGATATTCATCAGCACCAAGATGGAACTTCGTACTTTGAATAACAGGATCTTCTCCATCTAACAATTCATCCACTAATGATTTAATAAATTCAACAGATTCTCTGTTTGTTAAATCAATATATTTATCACTAAAGACTAAAGAACTATCATATAATTTAACAAATCCAGCATGTGCTGGTGTATCTAATTCAGTCACAACATCAATACCATATTTAAATACATTTTTTTGGAATTGTTTATAGTCTTCTTGAGAATAAACTTGTCCTGGTTTTAAATTCGAATTAATTTCAGGATATAATTTACTTTCAATTCTATATGCTGCACTTTGTTCTCCACCTGTGTCATTCATATGAACATGAACTTCATTTAATTTAAAGTATGCCATATATTTACTCATTTCTTCTAAATAAGTAAGTGGAACATAAAGTCTTCCTACATCAATCATCATAGAACGAATTTCATATGCAGGATAATCTCTAATTATACCTTTAGGTAATAATTCTTTATTTTCATCAGTAGATAAAATTTGTGTTAAAGTTGTACCAGCATATAAGATACCTTTTGTTTCAAAAGCCTGTACATTAACATAAGAATCAATTTCAATAATATAACCTTCTTTTCCTAATTCAGGTTTATTTGTATATGATAAATAAATATCTCCTTCATTAGGTGTTCCTACTACAATACTTAATGATTTATTTAACATTTCTTCAAAATAATAAACAATCATTTCAGCAGTTTCTCTTAAATCTTCAGATTCAATCACAATTTTGCTTGTTTTATTTAATACGAAATGACCAGCATTTCCCTTCCATTCTCTAATAGCAGGAAGAACTTCAGGTCTTTGATTATCTCCTTCTTCTTGCTTATATAAGCCTGGAATTGTAATTGTAGCTTCTTTATAATTGTCAAAGACACATTCTTCTTCATTATCTTCGCTTACAATTTTATAACTTACTTTTACTTCCATATCTTCTAAAGGTCTATAAATTGTTCCATCTAAACCAATAACTGATTCATTAGATGATCCATATAATTCAACTTTATATCCTTCTAGTTCAATTTCAGGTAAAATAATTGCACTTGTATCTTCATTAATTGTTGGAGATACTTCAGCAATTTCATTTAAAGTTTGTCTGACTAATTCTTTATAAACTAATTTATCTTTAGCTAATAAAATATTGTCATAAGCAGCTTTAATTTCATCAAATGAAGCATCTTCTTTTTTAATAATATCTTTTGCTTCTTCTAATTTTTCATTTAAATGATTTATACTTGCTTGTGTATATAAAGATAAATCTAATTGACTTGTTTCATCAATTAAGAATTGTAAATCTTCTTTATCTAATTCACCTATTTTTTCACCATATACACATATTTCATAAATAGAATATCCATATTTATTTGCCGATTGATGCATTGATAAACGAATATATCTTACTTCAGTATTATCAAAAGTAAAATTATCTGTTCCTCCGATACCATCTAAAACATCTTTTAAAGCAACATAATTCGTTCCATCAGTTGAACCATAAATAGTATATTGTGTTGCATAAGCACTTTCCCAGCTAATACTTAAATCATTAATTGCATAAGTATGTTCTAAATCTAAATCAAAAATAACTTCAGTATTTCCTGCTCCATAGTTAAAATCACTTCCATTATAATGATTTCCCCATCTTGTGCTCATATCACCATCTAATGCTTTATCAGCATTCTTTGTCTCATCATAAACAGATGAAGCTGTAGCAGTTTTATTTAACGCTACATTTCTATATTCTTCTCCAAATACTTCTACTTCATAAATTTCATATCCATAAGTTAAATTATTTGGATTATTAAAAGTAAATTTTACAAATCTTGTTTCAGTTTCTTCAAATGAAATTACTTGTTTTTCCATTTCAGATGTAATATTTGTATCATTTACATCTTTAATTAAAAAATAAGTTTTTCCATCTAATGATCCTTCAATCTTAAATTCTTTTGACCATACAGTTTTTGTCCAAGTCAAAGCAATTTCATTGATTGTACTAATATTATGTAAATCAACAATTAGATGTTCCTCTAAATCACCTTTTCCTCTATTATATTCACTACCATTATAATTATTTTGCCATGTCTGTTTAGACACTGCCTGCCCATCAACTACATGTGAAATTGTCTTTCCACTTGCAATAGATGATGCACTTACTGTTTTGTTTAATGCAAGATTGGTTTTACTTAGCGCATTAGCAGAAACAACTGCTGGATTAAAAAGCGATAAAACCATTAATGCACTTAAAACAATATTGATTATCTTCTTGTTCATAATTATTCCCTCTTTCTTATTATATTCATAAAGATAGCGTTTACATGAATATTGTACTTTAAAAAATACGATTTCACAATAAAAAAAAGAGCTATAAGCTCTTTAAGTAATCATTCAATTGTTTTCTATTAGCAAATATTAATTTTTCCCCTTTACACATATCAAGATGACGTTTATGTTTTTCTTTTTGTTTTTTTGTCCTAGAATCCCACAAAATCCATTTTATAAATTCATAATCCATTTTTTCATTACATGGACATGATTCTCTATGTGTTCCTCTATACTTCAAATATCTTAACAGACATTGAAAAAAGCAATAAAATCTATTGTAATTAAGGAAAATAATTGTATCTGCCATTTCAAATCTTTCAGGAACTATACGTGAATAATTTCCATCAATAACCCAATTCTCGTTATTTTTTAAAAACTGATTAACTATATCAGTTTGCTTAGAATGTGATCGTTCCTGCCAATTTCCATAAAACTGAACACAATCCATATAAAGTAAAGGAAGATTATAATGCTTAGATAAATAAGAAGCCAAGGTTGATTTTCCTGCTCCACTATATCCTATAATCTGAATCTTCATTAATAGATCTCCTCTACATAGTCAATCACATGACCATGATCATCATAAGTGATTTTTGCATTATGAATATGATTATCTTTCATCCATTCAAACAAATGATAATCCCCTTCCCACATAGGTAGACTCATAACAAGATCATCACTGACCCATTTTAATTCTCCTTCATTGCATTCTAAGTTTAATTCACCTGAAAAATCATCACTACTAAAAACAAACATACCTTCATCTTCTCCATAATAAATACCAGGAAAAACAACAAATCCATGGTAATTTAATTTATGGATATTTAAATGTGTTTCTTCATAGATTTCTCTTCTAATGCATTGTTCTGGTGATTCACCTTTTTCAAGTTTCCCACCAACACCAATCCATTTTCCTTTATTAATATCTTTTTCTTTTTTTATTCTATGTAATAATAATGTATGATTATCTTTTTTTAAATAAGCAATAGTTGTTAGAATCATGTTATAGGTAGATATAATAATCAAGAGAAGATCCCTCAATAATATCTACATCCACTTCCTCTTCTAATAATTCTTTTAACTTAGATACCATAATATTTTCAACATGATGATTGACATCAACAATAAGCATCTTATAATCATATGCCATTTTCATATTATGATATTTTGTATCACCAGTAATATAAGCATCAACTTTACCTAAATACTGATCAATAAGACTCATACCACTACCACCACATAAAGCAATTGTAGAAATTGTATCTTTCACTCCAGCAAATCTAAAATGATTTAAATGAAAAGACTCTTTAACATGTTCAATGAATTCTTTCACTTCCATAGGCTTAGCAAGCTGCCCATAACGTGAAATCCCATCTTCACCTACATAAATATCAGTTACACCTAAACATTCCATTAACCACTCATTCATCTTCACATTATCTAAAGCAGTATGAGAACTATAAACAGACACTTTATTTTCAATTGCTTTATAAATAAATTGTCCCATAATACTATCTTTAGAAATATTATGAATAGGATCTAACAAAAAAGGATGATGTGTGATAAGCATATCACATCCTTTTTGAATTGCTTCTTCTAATGAATAAATATCAGCATTTAAACTAATCATAATTTTATGAACATCCTGTGACAAATCACCAACTTGTAAACCACATTTATCCCATTTTTCCTGTAATTCTAAAGGAAAATGTTTTTCCATAATGTTCACAATATCTCTAACCTTCATTTAATTCACCTTCTATCAATAACT
>JAZLDV010000065.1:0-30956 GCA_045614925.1 Coprobacillaceae bacterium
GTGCCTCCCACAACTCAAAAAATTTTTTCAGGTGGGGAGTCTATCCGAGTCAATTGTCAAACTATTCTTTATATCTTGAATAATAATCTTGAATATACTTTTCATAATCACTAATGTTTCTTCCATTAGGATTAGTATGTAATCTTTGTAGACATTCCTCTTTAGATATATCTAGTGTTACTATCTCTATATTAAATGCCTTGTACCTATCAGCTTCACGCTCTCTATCCTGTTTACTTGGTAATGATTCTATAATGAATGCATTCCTCCAAGTTCCTGTTCCTCTTTGGATTAGTCCCTTGAGTTCATCCCTTATCTTAAATACAATAGGCTTTAATGCATTAGGCTTTATATATCTAGGTTGACCTGATACCATTTCCCATATATCATCTATATCAACTACAATGTCATTCTCTTGGAGTCTTTCCTTTACCCAAGATGTTTTACCACTACAACTTGCTCCTGTTATTAAGTACACTTTCTTTTCAGGAATGTTGTTTGATCCACTAAAGCCAAAGCGTTGATGTATCTCATTGTGACAACTCCAATGTACTATTTGAATGTTATCAGGATTTATTGATATATCAGCTTGATTAACATTTAAGTTATTTAGATATATCTTATGATGAAATACAATAGCACCTGCATTATTATTAGCAGATGGATTAAATCCTTTTATTATTGGCTTACCACAATGCTCACACAAAACTACTCCATCGGCTTTTAATCTTTGTTGTAATACTTGTGCTTTGCATTGTTGCCAATCTTCACCACGATAGAAATCGTATGTACTCTTATAAGTTTTCATTAGTCAACTAAAGATGTTGAATCAGTTGAATTGTAAACCCAATTACCTTCAGTATAATCATATGATACGGTTTCAACTAAAGAAGCATCAGTATATGTTAAACACATTCCTACTTTGTCCTCTTTGTAAGAAACAACATATCTATGCTTTTGATTACCTGTTACCTTTATAACTACTCCACCACATTGTAATGCTTCACATTGAGCAGTTGTTAAAGCCTTAATATCAGTTACTTCAATGTTGTAATCATCTGCAATACCATTAAGTACTTCAGTTAATGATTTACCATCAGGCTCTTTTCCGTTTACCTTTCTTCCAATATTTTTAATTGCATTAATTAATTTTCCCATTTTCTTTGTCCTCCTTCTTTAATGGTTTAATCTATACCCATAGCCTCATCACTTATTGAGGCTGCTTTACATAACACCATCATTAATATAAATAATGTAATCATACCCTAGCCTATATAATCGTTAAAATATGATGGATTATTAACAATACATTCTTCTATTAATCGTTGTAATTCTTTTGCCATACCACTATAACCTTGTGCAGTTGGGTGGTTTACATATAATCTATTCAAATACAATGATGATTTAAAATATTCATCACTATATTGATAAATTATAGGTATAGAATAATGGTTTGCGATGTTCACTATTGCTTCATTATAAGATATTTCATAACTTGAAGAATTTTTAGCCATAGTTGACATAATTATTTTAGCGTTTGGTGATTTAGTTTTAATTGCTTCAATAATTTTTCCATAATTTCCATAGAACGTATCAGCGTTTAATGATGGGTCACTATCATTAATATCACTAATAGTTCCTAGATAACTACTACCCAATCCTGCATCATTAATACCTAATGCTAATATATATAAATTTTCACTTGTTGAGTTATTTAACTTGGTTAATCCGTTAGTATCAGTTAACCAAGTTCGTGTAGTTAGTCCAGCTGAAGCATAGTTAGTTCCTATAAAACCATTTTTTCTTGCCATAATTTGTAGCCAAGATAAATCATAATTAGTTATATTTAGATTATTATATGATATAAAACCACTTGCATAACTATCACCTATTACACCTATTTTTTCAAACATACCTATTGAAGCGTAATCACTTGGCTCTAATGATGTTTTTAATTCAGTCCAACCAAGCCAACTATTAGCCTTTTGTCTATAATATAATTTACCACTAACACTAGAATAAAATTGAACACTATAAGCAGGTAATGCACCTGCAAAGCACATTAAAACACCACCCTCATTTATAGGCATATTTGATAATGATGTACTGCTTATTAAATAAACTTTATTTACCTTTGCATTATTAAAATCATCTAAAATTGATGTAGATGTTACATTAGTTGAAAAACTAGAAAATACCGAAATCCAATTAGTCCAAGTACCTGCATTAAATCTAAAATATATTTGATTATCATAATAAATAGCAACTTGCATTTTTCCTGCAGTATCACTTGTACTATAATTAAATGTAGTAATTAATCCTACTGTTCCGTATTGTGGTAAATTACTAACATTAGTTGATGTAATTGATGTATCTAAAAAATAAATACTATTATATGGGATATTATTAGCGTTGTTAATAGATGTTGAACTTAATTGTCCACTGCTATGAACACATTTTAGTGTGTTAGAAATTTCAGCCCAACTACCCCAAGCATTATTATAACTGCGGAAATATAATGTTCCATCGGTTGCCGAAAAAAATTGTAATTTATAATTATTAATTTGAGCAAAAGTCATTAACACACCAACTTTATTTTCAGGTCTATTTAATAAATTTGCACTTATGGTATAAATTCTATTAATTTCAGCATCATTACAATCACTTAAAATTGATGTTGATGTTACATTTACTTCACTTGCTACTATACTATTATCAACCATTGTATGGTCAACACTATTTTCTCCTATTGCAGTCGCTTGATAAACACCACCATCTACATATTGAGTACCATCCCAACCATACCAATGTCCTGTATCACTTCCTACATAAATACCTTTATTTTCAGTAAAGGCTAAAATATGTGCAGATGTATCAACTTCAGGAGTTGCATCTACATTAAGATTTTCTCCCATATAAATCGTACCATTAACGGTTAATACTTTTTTTCCATTTATATAAGCCATATGCTACCTCCTAAAATATTTGATGTATTTTATCTACTACTACTGCAGTATTATTGTTAAAACTACCATTGAAAATATCTAACTCACCATTTTGAATTCTTGAATAATTAATATTTAATTCACCTTCAACAGAAAGAGTATATGCATAATTAACTCCACCTACATCCGAAGTAGATGAGTCTAAATAATAACCACCTGCATTTAGTCGAGCATTTAATCCAATATGTTCTAATATGTCATTTAAAGATGTCATTGCAGTTGATCTTGCAAGATATAAAGAAAATACTACAAGATAAGCACCACCATTAACCCTAGTTATTTCAATATCGTGTCTATATAAATGTATGCCTTCTAAAGTATCTACTCTTCCATCTAAAGAAGTTATATTGCTTTCAATTTCAGTTATATCTTGTTTAATATCTTCAATTTCACTTGTATGTTGGTTAACTCCTGTTCGAAGGGTAGCAATTGCATTTTCTAAATCCTCAAAAGTTGTATCATCAACAATGTGATAATAACAATTTTCTTCAATTTGTCCTGCTGCTACAAGTTCATTGTATTTGGCTTGTGTGCAGAACGCTATTTTATAAGCCTGATTATCTACAGGATTTTTAAAAGTTAAAACAAGTCCATTTATCTCTTCAGGTAGTTCTCCTGATGATATAGCCTCTTGAATAACCTCTAATACCTCTTCTTTGGTATAGGCTTCATATTTATTCTTGTCAGCATCATCAAAAATATGTTTCATTGTGTGTCATCCTCCTCGTGTGTAGAGTCATTCTATTTATTCTAATTATTAATGTCCCAATTTTTTAATTTAGCCTGTTCCTCTTCAAATTCGGCTTTGGCTTTTCTTAAATCATATTCAAGTGGATCATTAACTAATCCTTCTGCTTTACCAAAGTTAAGAGCATAGAATTTATGCAGTACAGGATTAGCTGGAATCCATCTTTTATTTTTAACTACTGCTTTAACAACTACATTTCCATCTTCATCTCGACCATATGTTGTTTGTTCTTCTTCTACCCAATAACCTTTAGCAGCTTTAATACCTTCATTAACTAATTCCTGAAGAATATCTGCACCTTTATTTTTAGATAAAGCATCTCTTAACTCCTGATGCTCTAATTTATAATTATTTAATGTTGCTACTGATATTCCTAATGCTTTTGCAATTTCAGATTCAGTTACACCTTGCCTAATCTTTTTATTTATATCATCTAGGTAAGGCTTTACATTAGTATCATATTTATTTTTTCTACCTGCCATAAATAAGCTACCCTCCATCCTCTACCCTAGTTCAATCGTGTATATGACATCATACATATCTACCATAATTTTACAACTGTTAAAATTATTTTACAATAATATTTTTAGAATAATTAAAAAAGTGGTCTAAAACCACTCTTATAAACATTCAAATCCTCCGTGTTCAATTTCTTTAATTATTTGTTTTGCTTTTTCAGGATTAGTATTTTTTAATTTAGATATTTCTTCATAATACTTATCTTTATCATTTTCAAACAATATTTCATAATCCACACCATTAATTGTATAACGAGATTGTTTGTTGGATATATTAAACCAATTTTCTTTAATTGCTTTTCTTAAAACTATATTAAAGTCTTTATATTTGTTTTTGTTACCATTAGATTGAACATAATCATCAAGAGCCTGTATCATAGCATCTATATAGTTATTATTGTTATTATGCTCCTGAATTAATTTATCATATTGGTCTTGAGTCAATTTAACCCATCCATATTTTCCAGCGTGAGTATATATATTTTTATTATTATTTAAATTATTATTATAATCTTTATTATTAGGTAAAGTTTCTTTACTACCCCCCTGTAAAGTTTCTTTACTAGGTGGTAAAATTTCTTTACTAGTGGTAAAGTTCAAGACATTTCTATTGATTTTATATTTATTAAATGTAACATTGTTATATGTTTCACTTGTTTTAATTATGAAATTTCTTTTGCAGAGATCATCAAGAGCCTTATCAATAGTTGGTTTAGTAACTCCAATAAAATCACACAGGTATTGTCTACTTCCTTTAAATTCACATTCTCCATCCTGTGTAAATCCATATATGATAGCATATACTAATAGCATTGCTCCTTTTAAATTTAAACGATTAATCATCCATCCTGATATTTGATAATAATTTTCATCTTTAATTTTTGTCATATGTTCCTCCTAAAAATAATAAACGCTCAATCATTAGAGTAGCAGCTCCAATAACCAAGCGTTTATTTGTTGGTAGTATTTAGTTATACATTGATAGTATCTGCTACTACTACCAACTTGAGTTTTTTTCGTACACAGGAAACTCTAAACCGACCTATCATTTAAGATAGTAACTAGGATAAATGAGTAATGATAAAATCAATCCTCAAATTTATTATACTTAAATAATTTTAATATTCAATCTTTTTTAGATATAAAAATAATCTTATCATCTAATGTATCAATAACTACATATCTTTCTCTTATATCTAACCTGAATTTTAAGTTTTCACAATACATCTTTGCAGCTTGATATGTGTCAAAATGGATAGGACACCAAATTGGAGATAATATATAACCATCATCAGTATTAAGTTGGAGTTGTACCTCGTATCTATTTGATATATATCTTTTTCCTTTTAGAGCCATTTTATAATCCTTTCCTGTCATCAATAACCTTGTAACCATAAATATCAGTTATGCTATAATGTTTATTTAATTCTACTCCTGATGGTTTTTTATCAATTACTATTTCTTCAGTTGTTCCATCATCATAAAAGATTTTCATCAACCAATTTGATCCATCACTTTTATAAAAAATAATTTCTAATGGTTTCATATAAATTGTTCCTCACTTCTTAAATATAAAAATATTTCTCTTTGTATCACCTTAATCATATCAAAATCATTTTGAGATAAAGATGCATTAATAATTACACAATTTTTACAAAAAATAATTTCTTGGCTTCCTCTTTTCAATGCGAATATTGAAAAAAGTAAATTAGATGTTTTTTCCCATCCGTTTTTTTTAATGCTATTTAATGCTCTTGCAGTTAAATCTAATGGTTTCATTTGTTTAATACCTCACTTGTTTCAATTAACCTAATCACATCCTGATAAGCTGCGATTTCTCCCTGTAATTCAAGTATCTTTTTATTGCTTGGATATGGTCTCATACGCTCACTTGTTAAATCGTTTAAAGCATTTTCTTCTTTTTCCTTTAATAACTGATAAATCTCATTTATTGTTCTTTTCATATTAAACACCTCTTACTGTACTTGCTATCATATCTGCAAAATGAATATATAAAACACTAGGATACATTTTTTGTGCTTGGCCTAATTCTCTCCAACACTCTTTAGATTCATATGCTCCCATATGCCAACGTATCATTAGCATTTCTTCTTTTGTCAGTTTAATTAATTCTCTAATCATCACTACTGATTTTTCTCCGTGACCAAATGGAAATTCACTTTCAATATTCTCATATTGTTCAACCTTTTTCCATTCTCCTGTATCCTCATTTTTTACATTCTTGTATCCAATCTTATATGTTCCAATTTTACAAATATCGTGCAATAAACAGGCAATTTTTGTTGTATTGTCATCTCTATTTGTTAGTTTCACAAATTCATCATATACGATTAAACTATGCTCACATAAACCACCTTTAAAGTTGCCGTGAAATCTTGCAGATGCAGGATCATCAAAAAATGATGAATTTTCTAACCACAAAATTAATTTTTCTATTCCTTCTCTTTGTGTGCTTTTTAAAAGTGATATAAATCTTTCTTTATCATTCATTTTTACTACCTCCTAATTGTGAATTAATAAATCTTTCTAATTTCCAATATGTATTATAATCAAAATCCTTTTGGCCTCTATCATACTTTTCCTGAAGGTTATAAAAGCACTGAAGCAAATACCTATCAGTATGATGATTTTTAAAAGGTATTGAAGTAAACATTTTGCAAACATTAAAAGACATTACTTTAAAATATGCTTCATAATTTTTAAAATCTTTAATTTCAAATCCTCTTGATAACATTTCTTGAATAACTAAATTTGAATAAATCCCTAAATCATCTTTTGGATATTCATATATGTAATTAATCAGGATGTGCTTATCCTGTTTTTTAAATATAGAGTTAAGTTCCCTCCATTGAGCCAATAGTTGACTCTTTGGAAGGAATGGAATTAACTTATAGTGCCATAATCTCATATTAAGCACCTCTTTTAAATCCAACAATCTTTTCAGCTATTAACTTAATGCCTTTTGTTGCTTCTAATTTGCCTCTTAAACCAACTTTATCACCAACTTGAATTGTTGACACTCCTTGCTTTAAAGCCTCAATATAACCAATTTTAAATGTGCCTGATTCAGTTTCTAACCCAATTGCAGATTCCTCAATTGATTTAACTGATCCAAATAATTTCCATTCGTTCATTATCTCACCTCCTCCTGAATAACTCTTCTAACCTTCTTTGTTCCACTTTCGAACATAGAGCAATACTCATCTACTTGCTCCCAAATTGCTTTATCAAAGTCTTCAGGAACATCTTTAATAATGTATCTGCTACCATCAGTTAATTCGAATACAAAGTTAAATTTCTTCATCTTTCTTTCCTCCTATGATACCTTTATTGCTTCTCTTACCATTTGAATCAAATCATTTCTTGACTCAAAACTAGCAATATGACCTTCAAAGTCGAATTCATATTCATCTTTTAAATTTACAAATCCCATAAAATCTTCACCTGATACAAAATACATATCAAAGATTCTTTCCTTTACATCCTTTGGCAAATTTTCTAACTTAAACATTTTTATTTCCTCCTATCAATGTACTCTTTAGCAATACTTATTAATTCTTCATCAGGTGCATCTGCTCCATAGAAATAATTAATAAAATAATATTTTTGATTAATAATGTCATATTCAAAAATTGCCATCATATCATAATAAACATTATTATTTGGCTCTTTTAGTTCAGCTAACATATATATTTTATCTTTGTATTTGAATTCCATCTTAATTACCCCCTATAAACAACTTGCCAATTATTTTTATAATAATTATTTAAACTATCTGCTAGACGTAGCATATATTCAATTGTAATGTTTTCACAACTTGACCATTCACCTAAATAAATGCTTCCATTAATTAAAATTCTAATTTGTTTCATCTTAATCACCTTACGAACACCTGTTCGCCTTTCTTTACCTATATTTTACCACTTTTTTACTATATTGCAATAACTTTTTGTTATATTTTTTAAATATTTTGATAATTTATGTAAAATAAAAAGACTCTATAAAGAGTCCTTAATTGCTTTTGCTATCTTGGAATATCCGTGAGTATGGAATAATGAATAATCAATATCACTACCTACAAAGCATACTTCTATTAGTATTGCTTCACACTTGGTATTCTTGATTACATATAGAGATGATCCATCTTTTACACCACGATTTTTAAAGCCTAATTCCTGTAGATTCTTGCAAACCTTAACTGCTCTATCTAGTTGCTTTGCCTTCCAAGTATATGCCTCACATCCGTGACCTCCACCACCATTTAAGTGAATGGAGATAAATAAATCTGCCAAGTTGTCATTAGATAAATTAACGGCTGCTTTCAGGTTATTTTCACTCTTATCAAATATAGCAGGAATTACTTCGTGTTTGGTATCAACTAATTGTTTCATCAGTTCATAAGCAATTTTTCTAGTCTCAATGGATTCAACTAATTTTCCTATTGCACCTTGACCTACACCAATCTTTGTATGACCTGCATTGACAACTATTCTCATTTAAAGCACCCTCTCTATTTCGCATTTAGATATATAAGTACACATAAAGTTATATTTAATTTGCTTGTAGACATCGTGAGCAACATCCATTTGCTACCATTTCATACAATAAATTATTAATAAGAATATTATCAGCAACATTATTAGAATCTTTTCAGTTTTAGTTATCATAGTAACACCTCATTTATAAAAAAAGAGGCATTTCTACCTCTTATAATAATTGACTAAAAATTGCAACTAAACAATTTACTACAATAGAATTCCCTGCCTGTTTGTACAATTGTGCATTGGAATTTACTTTAGCTGCTCTTTCAAAGTCCTCATCATTAGACCATCCCATTAATCTCCAACATTCCTTTGGAGTAAGTCTCCTGATTTTTTTCTCTTTAAAATTATCCTGATTAAAATCTTCTTCAATGATAAAATTGTCAGTAGGTCTACTACCAGCACAAGTAGTTATTGTTGAAGCAATACCATTAATATTAGTATTAACTAATGTTTGATAAAATCTTTCTGCTCTATTAAAGCCTTTTGTGTTTTCATTGGCCATACAATCAATCATTTTTTTACTTAAATAATACTTCTTATCAACTTCTACACAATAGACATATGTATCATTAATTTGATTCCTTGAAGGATTACATACACAAGTAGCAATTCCTTCAGGAGATGTAACAATTTGTTTTTTATATCCTTGTTTTACTTTCTTTTCTAAATAAGCAATCTTTTTATCACTTGCTATATATTTTCCATCAACAAAATTTTCAAGATAATCTTGAAGCCTTGTTTTTAAAGGAATAGGCTTTGGAAATTCATAATAAGCATTACCTAGTATAGATACCATAAAGCATCTACTTCTATTTTGAGGCATTCCATAATCTTTAGCATTAAGAATTTCATAGTAATTACTGTAGCCTTTGCTTTCAAGAAATGATTGCCACGCTTTAAAATCATCAATGAATTTGTCACCTACAATAGTAAAGACATTCTCCATCATAAGCACCTGTGGAAGTTCATCACCACATTCATTTAATAAACGCTCTACTTCATATAGTAACCCTGACCTCTTCCCCTTAAGGCCTTTAGCATTCTTATTACCAATAGATAAATCCTGACAAGGAAATGAATATGTCATAAGATAATCATATTTATCTCTATCTCTTATGCCTAAATCTTTAGCGTTTATTTTGGTAATGTCAGTAGGCTCAAAATTAGTATGATGAATAGCATTGTAAGAGGCTACAGGATATTTATCGAATTCTACAAGTCGATAATGCTCAAATCCCATTGGCAGCTTACCCTGTTCTTCTAATACCTCTAAAGCCTTTGCTTGTGAGCCAATTCCTCCAAATAACTCAATAAGCCTTATTTTGTTTTTAATATGATACTTTTCATAAAGCACCTCAAATAAATTAATTTGCTCCATATATACCCCTTTGTTCGTGTCAATATCTAGTTATTGCTTACAAAGTGTGTCATTGTCGGTAAAATTGAAGTCCTTCAGGAAGTTCTCTTGATGTTGCTCCTGATAGTCTCATTGCTCCTTGTTCAATAGATGCTTTGCAATAACTATATTTATTTTTAATATCTCTAAATTTTGCTTGTTTAATTAAATACCAAATACAGCTTCTTACTATTTCAAATCCATATTCTTCTTCTAGTGAATCCATTAGATAATTATATTGATCCATAAATATCTCATCTTCTTGAATGTAATCATTATCTACTAACATTTTTGTTAAATAATTAGGCATCTGCCTTTTATCTATTTTATCTATATCTTTATTAGGTAAGTCATTAATTGAATTAGTATTTAATTGTTCGTGGTTTTCCAATTTCGGTTTTTCCGTAGTAGGATTTTCCGATTTCGGTGGCATATTTTGAGGACATTCAAAGATATCATAGTCATATCCTTTAAAATGTCCTTTTTCATTTGTTATTCTTGTTCTTATTAAATATCCAAATTCCTCAAGTTCTTTTAATGCAGACATTACACTATCTCTACCATCTTTCGATAATGTAGCAAGTCCATTAACCGAATAATCCCAATCATCAGGAAGAGAAAGCATCAGGCTTAATAATCCTTTAGCCTTTAAACTCATCTTCTTTTCCTTAAAATGATGATTTGACATAATTGTATAATTAGCATTTTTATGCACTCTCATTACTGCCATTATTGAGACACCTCTTGTTGTTTTTCTTAACACTAATATAACAACTATATAACATTTTGTAAACAATTAATTATTAATGATTAATATGTGTGTCATTTTGATGATACTAGAATTATTTCATCAGTTTGAAATCCCTTATAAATAACACCAGCTACATCAATATCAACTAAATTATAATCCTTTGGAACAACATAAATATTAACTATTGTTCCTGTTAATGTTTGACCATCAACTTTAAATGTAACAATATCTCCTAAATTCATTAGTTCACCTTCTTTGTTAATCTATATTTACTCATATTACTTCTTATCTTGCTTATGCTTTAATTCCTGTAAAATTGTTTGCTCGACCTCTTTAATTTGGCTCATCAAATCCTCTTTAGTTGTTCTTAAATCGGTTTTCATATCCGTAACTGTTTTTTGTTGACTACCATTAGTTAATGCAGATACCACAATAAAATTTAATGATGCTTGAGCAATGCTTTCCCATAAAGCTGCATAATCCATTAAATTCACTCCCTAGAATAGTTAATATGTTCTTCTTCTTGTTGTTCTCTTAATTTAGATACAACTTCATCTTTTAAATCAGGATTCTTTTCTTGTAGTTTTCTTCTACATCGTGTAATACTTTCAAGGCTTGGAATACCTAACATTTTATGATTTAAAAAAACATCATTTAAAGACATTTGAGGATCAATGTATTTTTTTAATACTTCAAGGTAAAGAATAAAGTTGTCACCTCGACACCTCTTATTATTGATTAGAGCCTCCTCAACAAGAGGCTCTATAACACTTAATTTAGCCATAACAATTCCTCCTAATATTTTATCTTTTTTCTACCTTTTCATTTGGATTGTAAGGTCTTGTTTCAACCTCTATAAAATCTTTTAATGGAGTTAAATTATTAATATGAGCCTTACATTTTTTACATTTATCTAAAAGTTCATCATACATACAATCAATATAACCAAAGCAAAATACTCTTTTATCTTCTTTTCCATATTCTCCTGTAGTTGTATGTGCTCTTTTACAATCTTCATCTAAAGGTTGGCCTCTTAATTTTGCTCTATTAATTCTATGCATTTGTAATTTTTCCTCCTTATTTTCGTAAAACTCACATTTAGATACAAATTCATCAAAAAGACCTTTATAATGCCAATCTAAATGACAAGTTTTTTCATTTTTACAATTTTCACATTCTTGCATTATTGACCTCTTCTTCTTGTTTCAAAATCAACTATAAAGCATATTTTGTTAGATTTTGCTTTGTGGTTTTTTATGTCCTTTTGTTTTTCAAAAAATGGCTTTATATCAATGTTTTTAAAACCTTTTTCGATAAAATTCTTTTAGATAAATCAAAAATAAATCTAACTTATTGAAAATATAGTTGATTTCATATTTTTAGCCTGTATTATTTAAGGACAAATCCCTTTCTCTTGGTGTCAACTTCTTTTTGTTGCATTCCAATATATATTAATGTTTGAGCAGGAGTAGAGTGATTCAGGATTGATTGTAAAGCCACTACATCTCCTGTTTGTTTATAAAACCAATAACCATATGTTTTTCTTAATGTATGAGTACCAATGTTATACGGAATCTTACAACCTTTTTTGACCTGTTGCATAATGTCATATCCCTGTACTCTTGTAATAGGTTTATTTACTCCTTTTTGGCTTGAAAATAGATAATCACCATCAACAAGATTATTCCTCTTTATATATTCCATTACTTCTTTATATACGGCATCGTGTAAGGTAATTTTATTTTCTTTTCTAGTTTTCTTATCTCTTTGATAAATGTAATTCAGCTTGACCTTATCAACAGTTAATCTTCTTAAATCACTAAATCTCAAAGCCGTATTGATGCCTACAAATATAAGCAGATAGTTCCTATCATACATTTTTATTTTGCTTTCAGTTTTAGCAGCATCTCTTTTCTTTTTAAAAAAATAAATGCAATTGTGAAGATCATCTTCATCTCGAATTGGATTAACTGATGATTGTCCTGCTTCAATTTGATAATTCCTCAATTTATCACCTCCTTATAAATTTTGAAGAATACCTAATGTGTGAATTATAGAGACATTGTAGTCTCCTTCTAGTTTGTAAAATTCCTTATAACAGGCTTTTTCACTTGTTGATACATAAATCACTACATTTCCTTTAGTAATGCAATAATACTTATTTTTCATAGGTTATTGCTCCTTTTTGTTGTTTTTTTGTAAATTCCAAGTCTCTTCATCAGTTAAATTAAATAACTCTTGAATCTTCTTCCAAGTATTTGTTGAGCCTGTTCTTTTACCAGCTTCAATCATTGAATAAGCAACTTGAGATATACCTATTTTTTGAGCCATATCCTTTTGAGACAAGTCTCCGTTTTTGTATCGAACATCTCTTAAATTAGAATACATTTGCTCACCTCCTTTATTTTGATAACATAATGTGTCATTAAATACGAACATAAGTTCTAATTACACATATATTTTACCATTTTTTGTTATTTGTTCAATACTTTTTGTTATATTTTACTAATTTTTAGTTATTTTAGAATGCTCTTTAAACACAAGGTCTATAGCATACTCCATAAAATCAGGTGTAATTAGTTCCAAGCGTGTGAGCATCCTGATGACTCCTAGAATCATAAATAATCCCTCATCTGCATTCTTCTTGGTGCAATACAATCTATATTCTTTAATTTCCTGTAATACAAGTTCTTTAAACATAATATCCTTCTTTCGTTTAAATTTTATTCACATTGTTTAAAATGCTAACATTGTGTTACAATAATTCACATATACACTAGATTTTATACAAAGGATGGTTGATTATTTTGAAGGATAAAAATATTGGAAATAAGATAAAAGCCATTAGAAAGACAAGAGGATATTCTCAACAACAATTAGCTGAATTAATGGATGTCACACGCTCTACTATAAGTAATTGGGAATGTGGTAGAAGATATCCTCATTTAAGTGAATTAGATTCATTAGCAAATAAATTAAATGTATCATTAGAGTATTTTAAAGGTAATGGAGATGACATTAAGGAATTATTAGCAAAGGCTAATCAGGTGTTTAATGATAAAAATGTATCATCTCAAGAAAAAGCAGATGTATATAAAGAATTAATGAGGATATATCTAAAAAACGATAATTAAACACTACATTTTGTAGTTTTTTACTACAAAAAGGAGAAATAAAATGACAAAATTAACTATTAATAATGTAGCAGCTAAATTAAGAATTAGTCCTCAAACATTAAGATTAGGCTTACAAAGAGAGCAATTTCCTTTTGGCATTGCTATTAAAACCTCTAACCGATACACCTATGTAATTTATGAAAAAAAATTAAAGGAGTATTTGGATTATGAGAAAGAAGCATAATTTAAAATTACCTAATAAATTTGGTGGTATTGTTTTTCTTGGAGAAAGAAGGAGAAAACCTTATGGAGTTAGGATTACTACAGGATGGAACGATAAAAACCGACAAAGATATAAATATCTTGGTTATTTTGAGGAATATTTAGAGGCTATGGAGTTCCTGATTGAATATAATAAAAATCCTTATGATATTGATGCTAAAAGCATAACACTTAAAAATATATATGATGATTGGAGTAAAAGGCACTTTGACAAGGTGTCTTTACATTCTAAAAGAGCATATATATCTGCATTTAAAAAATGTGAGCATCTATATAATATGCCTTTTATAGATTTAAGAACAAAACACTTTCAGGATATTGTTGATCCAATGAAATCTACATCTACTGCTCAAATGTTTAAGAATGTAATTAAAATGTTGTATCAGTATGCTTTAAAGCACGATGTTGTAAATAAAGATTATTCAGCTTATATTGAAATGCCTCACGCTAAAAAGAAGCATATTAAAAAGCCTTTCACCAAAGAAGAAATTAATTTGTTATGGAATCATCAAGGTAATGATGCAATAGATGTATTATTAATCCTTCTCTATTCAGGTATGAGAATTAGTGAAGTTTTAAATATGAAAATTGAAGATATTAATTTTAAAGAACGTTATATGATTGGAGGTGTTAAAACTGAAGCTGGTAAAAATAGAATAATTCCTATTCATAAAAAAATCGTTCCTATTATTGAGAAACGATTATCAAATAAATATTTATTTCAGGGAATTAGAAGTGGAAATAAATATGACTACTCTTATATGTCAATTTTAATAAGTAAAGTATTTGATGAATTAAAAATGAATCATACAATTCACGAAACAAGGCATACTTTTGTATCACAAGCCGATAGAATTGGAATTAATAAAATCACACTTAAAAGAATTGTTGGTCATTCAGTTAAAGGAAATGATATTACTGATGATGTTTACACACACAAAAATAAGGAAGATGTCATTCAGGCTATCGACCTTTTTTATTACTAAAAAGTGTATATCACTTGTATATTACGCTAGTTATCTCTTGAATTCTTACATTGTCTAATTGTTGATATAGAGTGTTTTAATCATTTTAAGACAATTGGAATTGTCAAAAAATATAATATGATAATATCTCATCATTATTGATAAATCAAGAGTTTATTCATCCTTTGTATATTTCTAGTATATATAAAAAAAGAGGTCTTAATTGACCTCTTAATTTTTTGAATATGGAATTGTTCCTCTAATATTGGATGCTCCTGTAGTTACATACAAGGCTAATGCACTAATCATATCAGTACAATTTATATAATTGTTGCTTCCAACCTGATAAAGTGAATTAGTTTGATAATAACCACTTCTTGATATTGTTGGAGCATTTACTCCATAAAGAATTGAAGCAGATTGAGATGCAGATTGACCAACAATAGCACTTCTAGCTGATGATGTTCCTGTATAGGCTAAATACTCTCCTCCATTTAACCTCAATACATCAGTATTTAAGAAACAATATGAATTACCTGAAGCATTTGATACACTTGCTCTACAATTAGTAAATGTACCACCATTTGATATATTAGAGCCTGAATATGAATTAATCCAAAATCTCGAATCCTCACATTGAATACTTGCATTAAATACATTAACTTGTGTACCTGAATTAGAGCCTCCAAGCACCATATTTAAACCCTTAAATACAAAGTTCTTTGATGCACAATAGAATATAGTTGCAACTACTCCACTAACATTTATTGTGATTTGACTACAATTAGTAAAATCTAATACAACTTTTCTATTTCCATTATGGAAATCAAACATTCTATAAGGAGATGCACTTGTACCTGATCCACCAACAGGAACAGGATATTGAGTTCCATTGTAGCATCCAAATGTACCAACTATTTTTAATTTCATTGAAGAGTAATCAGTACCACCATCTATAAATTGATTAACAATATTAGTGATTTGTTGATTATCAGTTAATCCATTACATATATATGTATATTCATTTGCCTCTTTTAATTCAGCTACATCATTAACCCATTGATTATATTGACTAATAGCAGTATTTAAGCCTTCTCCATCAATAAAATTGTTTAAAATTACACTAATATCTGCACCTGAATTTTTGGCACTTGTAAATGTTATTGTTATATATCCTGAATTAGTTCCTACTGAATAATTAGTATTTTCTTCTTTTAAACCATTTACATAAACTTCAACCAATGAATATTTATCATTGTATAAGTTAGCTGCTAAATTAGTAATAACTGTTGTTGATGTTGTTGCTAATGTAGTATTGTACTCAAATTGTTGTACTATTGCATCATAATAATCATCATATCCCTTAACTGCAACAAACCAAGGACATACATCTTGGCCTCTTGTATCAACCACTTGTGATACGCTTGAAGCATTAGGTTGAATAACTGCATATCCAAGCATTAACTCATAAATGGTATCATTTTGAGTCAAATTACTAATTGTAGGAACGCTTGTTAATGGATTTCCTACAACCAACTCGATAAATCTACCATTTAATTGTTGTTCATTATTTTCTTGTAAAATAATTGGAACATAATATGGATTAGCACCTGTAGGAGCAGAGCCTACACTTAAATTAACAACTGCATTATTCACATAGCCTTTGCCTTGAATAGTTGCTTTTCCTATTGCAACATTAACACTTAATCCTGTTCCTACACTTACTTGTAACCCATTTTTTAAAACACCTGTAGCACATACGATGCTAAACCAATCACTAATATCATCTGCATTGTAATTTCTATCATATCCTGTAGGAGATGAAGAGTCAGGGAATGCATTAAAGAATAAACTCTTTTGTGCCATTAAATATTACCTCCTATTTTAATTAATTTTATTTGAGCCTCTATTAATGTTTTTAAATAACCTTCAACATCCGTATAATTAGATTTAAGCCATTCTTCTACCTTTTTAGGCATATTTGCCTTAATGGTATTTAAACAACGCTCTATGGCTAATTTTTGAGCCTCTTTATCAAATATATTTTTACACTTCATTTCATCAACATAAATTTGTTGAATTTCTAATACTGAATTTTTAACCAAATCATTTAAAGAATTCATAATCTGCTTTAATTCATCATTTTTAATATATTTGTTAATAACATATGTAAATACTATTCCAAGACCACTAATAACTACTCCTAAAACGCTTAATATAACTTGAGTTCCTATTTCATTCCAATTCATATTTATGCTCCTTTTCTAAAAACTTCTTTTTCAAGATTTTTAATTCTAGTTTCGTGTTCAATTATCTTTTCGTGGTCACTATTTTTAGTTTCATCAATCTTATCAATTTTTCTCTTGATTTCTTGAATATCACCACAAATATTAGATATACTATTTTCAATATTTGTAATTTTTACTACATTTAATTCTCTTTCTTGAGTTCTTTCTTTGTCTGCTTTTTTATAACTAAAAATAAAACTTGATAAAACTCCTAGAAAAGATAAACAAACGGCTATAATACTTATTATTTCTCCTGTACTCATATAATCAAATAAACCACCCTTTCAGGTGGCTTACTTCATTTTACGAATAATTGCACCCAATAAGTACCATATGTCCCACCTTCAACATATCCTACTCCTAATTCAGTGTAATTCGCATTTAATATATTGGCTCTATGACCTGATGAATTCATCCAATCATTCATTACTTGTTGAGCCGTTTTTTGACCAGCTGCAATATTTTCACCTGCACTTTGATATTTAACTCCAAATCTTTGGAGCATTTCAAATGGTGATCCATATGTTGCAGATTGATGACTAAAGTAATTCTTGTCTCTCATATCTTCAGCTTTTTTAGTAGCAATACCATTAAGCGTATGATTTAACACTAATTCATTTAGTCCTTGTTTCTTTCTTTCAATGTTAACTAGCCTTAATACTTCTAATGCTTCCGTACTTTCGACCTCATCAGCTGTATTGCTGCCACTCTCAATTTCATCATTAGATGAATTCTCTTGAGTCGATTGTCCGTGTTCATAGTTCGGCAAATCAACTTTCTCTTTAGGATAAATTAAATTCAAATCCTTAAATAAATCTTTGTTTAACTCTTTTAAATCCTTGAAATCAATATGGTATCTCTTTGCAATTCCCCAAATCGTATCTCCTGATTTAACGCTACAATTGGATGCGTATGTAGGAGATGAAAAACCAATGACTAATAGTAACATTGCAGCATATTTCAATACGGTTATAATCTTCATAACACTAATATGTAACACAATGTCATCATTTATTCATTTCCGTATTCTGCTTGTTCTCCATAACCTGTAGCATCTTGTTTGAATGTATATTTAAGAATTCTAGTTGAGGCTTCATAATGAAAGTATTCATCTCTTACCTTAACTAAATCTCCAATAAAGAAATCTTTTTCAAATTCATAACTTGAATATTGCAAATCAAGTTCTGCATTAAATTGAACATCAATATATCTTTCAGCTAACTGATTTTTACCTTCTTGTTGTTGCATAGTCTTATATGTATTACTTGAAGGTAATATTTCAGTACCATCCTCTAATTTAGTTGATAAATTAGATTCTACAACCATTTCTAGCCTATCTATATTAGTTGCTCCTGTATCATAATCTTGAGCATATTCAACATCTTGATTATTTTCACTAAATTTAGAAACAACTCGACAAAATGTTTTCTTATTCTCACTATTTTCAAAATACTCACTTGAAATAAGATTATCCATTGATTGAGCAAATAAAACACTTGATGTTCTATCTACTCCCTGAATTACCCTAAAGGTAATTTGACCACTTTCAAATGTAGTATAGCATCCACATTTATTAGCCTTTAACAATGCAAGTAAAAAGTCTGCTATATCTTCTCTAGTTGCTTGTGTTTGCTCTATAGTAATATTAAATGTAGGTTGAATAACATTTACTCCTACTATCTTTCGATATGATAAAGCACCTAATCCTAAATTGTTATAAACTAAATTATATACGGCAGTAGCAAGATTAGATTCTAGTTGATAAGGATTTAAAATACATCTAGTATGTAATAGCCATTTAGCCTCAAAACCTTTAACATCAATCATTCTTGCACCTTCACTATTGAATGTGTATTGAACGCTCTTAATAATCCATAAATAAGGCTTATTTGGAATCCTGATGTAATTACCCATTTTAAGAGCATCTAAATTATTTTGAGTAGCTGGTGCATATACTTCGAATTCTCCAATATCATAATAAGATACTTCAAACCAACATTCACTTGGCTCAACCATTGCAAATGATTTTAAAGTATATTTACCAATGACCTCAACATAAGGAATCATTATTCATACCTCCTCTTGTAAGAGATAGTAAAGTAAATATCTTCACTTGAAATAACTTTTTCAGTGGATTCATCAAATTCTCCAACATTAAAAGTATTATCTCCTGTTTCAAGTTGCAACCAATCAGTACCACTAAAATTCAAATATGATAAAACAGGTTGACCATTGTATGTAGTTGAATTATTTATTTTAATATACTTGTTACCACGAATAGTATTAATCTCAACTTCATCATTTTCTTGTAACGTTAAGTTAAGCCACATATACCAACCAACTTGATTTCCTGATGAACAAGCAATACAAGGATTTTCTACTGATCCTAAAGCAGTTATTTTAATATTCATTCCTACTGATGCATCACCATTATTAGTGAATGTTTTTTCAGCATTTAAGTCTACTGCTCCAAATGGTCTACCTGTTGGAGTAAAATATTGTCCTGTAGAAATAGGGAAGTATAGCAAATCAATAAACATTGAAATAGCAATTGTAATTTGTTTTAAGTCCTCCCAATAAGGTTGACCACAATATATATCTAACTGAATTTCGCACATTGACATCATTCTCGTATAAGGTGGAATAGTAGCAATACCTTTAATAGTAATTGATTTATTGTTTTCAGTTTCGGTTAAAGTTACATATTGCTTTGATTTGACTATGTTAGTAAAGAAATCAATACTACCCTTAATATCAGGAATTAACTTAAATGTCATTGATATTCCTCTTGGAAGAGCCTTTACACCTTCAATAATAGTTCCATCAATATAAGGAGATGATACCTCTTGTATATCAGTATTTATTCCGTGCAATGCTTCACATTTGCTTAAAACAAAGTATTGAGTATTATTTAGGAGGTCTAATGTTTGACCATTTTTATTTGTTAAAATTAGTTCCATATTAACCTCCTATTGCTCTCTTTGTTTCTAAAGCTGCTTTATGTAAAGCCAACTTTGATGTTTCCATACGTTCAAATTTATAATCAAATTTATAATTATTAGTTACATTTTGATTTTTAATTAAATCAAATAATTGCTCTACCCAACTTGGAGCAGATGTATTATTAAATCCTACTATGCCTGAATTATCTACTTCTAAATCATTAGTCATTTTATTTAATGATTTTTGCATATCTTTAGTAACATCATCTATTTCATCAGTAAAGCCTTCTCCAATACCTAAAGCAAGATTTTTACCTATTTGCTCTTTAAATACTTTACTTGGAGATGCAATACCAAATACTTTTTTAATACCACCAACAATGCCATTAAATAATGATTTAACTGCATTCCAAATTGCTTCAGGATTTAATAAACCTTCAAACAATCCTGATAATAAATCTCCACCTGCTTTAATCATTTCAGGAATACCATCTATTAACGCTTCAACCATTGTTTTAATGATAGAAGGCATTTGTTTTATTAATTCTGCTATGATTTGTGGTATTGCCTCAAGGATACCTGATAATAATTGAATAGCACCATTGATAACATCACCAATTCTTGATGTTAAAACTCTTACTATTGTTGTAACTATATTAGGTATTTCTTTTGTTAATGCTTGAATTATTGTTGGTATTGCTTGAATTATAGCCATTAATAATTGAATAGCACCTTGTAATAATTGAGGTAGCATTGATAATAAACCATCAATTATTGTAGTAATAATCTTTGGTAAGTTATCATTTAACGCTTGTAATATTAAAGGTATAGCATCAACTATAGCCATAAATAATGTAATTGCAGCATCAATTAATTGTGGTATAAATGAATTTAATCCATCAATAATTGTTTGAATTATTTGAGGTAAAGCCTGTAATAAACTATTGATTAAAGAAGGTAATGCTTCAACTATTCCCATTATCAATTGGCTAATTCCATCTAGTAATACAGGTAATGCATCCATTATTGATTGTACTAATTGAGGAATTGTATCAATAATTGTTTGAATAACTTGAGGAATTATTTCACCTAAAGCACCAACTATTGTTGATATTGCATTCACCAATGTTGTCACCAAATTTGGAAGAGCATTTAATATTGTATTAATAATAGATGGCACTAACTCGACAAATATATTAACAACACTAGGTATTACTGCATTTACTTTATCTAATAATGTTTTTAAAATACCACTTAATCCATCGGCTAATTTTTTAGCACCTTCAGTTGATCCATTAAATGCACTTTGTAAGCCTTCACCAATTAATTTAACAAATGGTTGAATAGCCTCCATTAAACCTGCAAAAGCATTTTTAAGCATAGTCATTATTGGTTCTGCTACTTCTCCAAGTTCGGCCATTGCCTGTGTTAATCTTGTTTGAGCCTTTTCAGCTTCTATAATATCTTTATTATTTTCTTTGTAATGCTCTGCTTGTTCACCATATAATTTATTTAATTCTTTACTAATTAATTTGCTACGCTCTTCTTCAGTATTGCATTTTTCAAGTCTCTCGTTAAAATCATCAACATTAACTCCCGCCCACTCAAATGCATCGGCTAATGAGCCTTCAACTTGAGAGCCTAAAGAAATTGTATGATTAATTGCTTCTGCAAGTGATTCAGTTGGTAATGCTTCTCCGTAAGTAGCAAACACTCCTGTAAGAATATTAGTATAATCGGCTAGTTCTTCTTCCGTTTTTGCAAAGTCTGCTAATTGTTGCATTGCTTCAGTAGATTTACCTGTATCACCTAAAATAGCATTAAATTCAGTATAGTGATTTTTCATTGTTTCGGCACTGAAACCTGCTTTTTTAAATGCCGTTTCAAGTTGAGCCTGTTCTTTACGGAATTCCCTAGTACCTTCGGCCATACCCATAAATGAGCCAACGGCTGCAGTTGCCATACCAGCTATACCAAGAGCCATTCCACCAATACCTTTGCCTATTCTACTTGCTACACTTTCGGCAGATTTACCTTGCTTCTCTTGAGCATCAGTTAACTCTTTTAACTCTTGCTTGGTTTTAACACCTGCTTTTTCGAGTTCCTGAAGAGATTTAGTATAATCATCAGTTTGCTTTTCGGCTTTTTGAATTTTAGCCGTTTGTTGATTAATAGCAATTTGAAGATTTTTGGCTTCTTTGGTATTTCCTTTACCTGCCTTCTCCATCTCTTCCAAGCGTTTTTTCATATCCGATAATTTCATTTTTTCGGCTTCTAAAACCTTGTTAAGTTGAGTTATTCTAGCCTTTAATCCATCAGTAGAATCCGACCACTTTCCAAGAGAAGAGGTAGCAACATCAAATTCACTATTAACTGTCTTGATGTATTGATTTAATTGTTGAGTAGAAGATGAGAATTGACTAATATCGGCTTTAAAGACCGTAGTAATAGTATTTTCATCCATTGTATTCACCTCCTAATGCCAAGAGGCAGTTTTAGAAGTCACCCAAGTTCCTTTCGGTTTATCGGATGCCTTTTGTTTTCTATTTAAATGAATTATTGTTTGTACATATAATTCTAATACTTCTCGATAGTCACGCTTCTTAATCTCAAATGGATTTAGTCCTACAAATTGTTGCGACAAAAACATAACTATCTCAAAGGATGATGTTTTTTGTTTAGTAGGTGGAGCATTATTTACTACTCCACCTCTAATTAGTTTTTTTCAGCTTTACCATATTCACCTTTAATTGCTTGACCTACTGACAACATAAAATCGTGTAAATCATTAGGTCTTAACAATTTAAGATGATCATCATTAAAATCAGTAAATACATTCTTTAAAAAGTCTAGAATTAACTCCATTTGACCTTTAAAATCAGTATCTTGTGATTTAGTTTGAAACTCTTCAAATTTTATAATGGTATCAAATGAGAAGCCATAACATACATAAGTATGTACAGGCTCATTTGATGAATTGTTTGGATAAATGTTTAATTTAATTTCCATAATTGCTCCTTATTTATTAAAATTAGTCACCTAAAATTGTTGATGCATTATCAGGTGTTACTACTTGAGTAAAGAATGTACTTACTAATGTAGCAACATCAGTAGCAGCCATATCATCAGGAATAGGTAAATCAAAGTCAAGATTTCTCTTTCCTGTAGAAGTCCAAGCCTTCTTTGGTGCAACATTAACAATTTCAATTGATTGTCCTTCACTACCTGTACCATCATCAATAGTAGCAGTTGATTGACTAATTGAATTAACTTTACAATGATATGCCCAAACTATTTCACAAGGTGAATCAACATCTCCATCGTGTAATGCATAGCCAATTGCTACATATGGCTTACTAGAGCCATCAGGTGTAGTTAATACTGCATTATAATCTCCAACTTCTTGGATTGTATTGCCAAGTAATTCAGCAACAATTTCAGGTGCAATTCTAATTGTTTCAAAAGTTCTAGTTACTTGTTTAGCACCATATACTCTTTCTTGAACAACATTATCTGCATAAATTGATTCATTATCATCAGTAATATCTCTTGAAACGGATTTAACAGGTGCTAATACACTTGGTGTACCATATGTTAAAGTACCATCTGCTCCTTCAGTTTCAATTGCATAATATAAATGTGAACATCCTCTATATTGTACGCCCATTTTTTTATCCTCCTATAAATATTCAATGTATTTAATATCAGCTTGTCGGCTAAACCACTTATTTTGATAAGTTCTATTAGCATAGCCAACACCTGAAGTTATGTATTTTTTAGTTTTAAGTAAATTAATTGCCTCGATTAATCTTGTATATAATGTAGATGCATCAGTAGTGTAGTATTTCAATTCAAATTCATATCTATAGGCTTTAACAACATTATCTGCATTAATATTGTCATCAGTAAATGATTCATTAATTGTAAAGTATTCATTAGGCAATGTTTCAGGTGCATCACCTTCGGCATAAACAGGAATTGGATTATTATTGTCATCTAAAATAACTAAATCACTAAATATATCAATCATTGTTCATTGCCTCCTTCAATACCTTTTGGAATTCTTCATTTTGAATTCTTAATACTTCTTTTTTTACTGATCCATTTACTTTAACTGCATTGTGTAGTCTAAAATCGGCTGCTATATGTGGTGTTCCAAACGCTAGATAAGTTACTTCAGGAGCAACCTTCCAACTAACACCTACATATGCATAAACAAATCCACCAATTTCTTCTACAGGCATTGCAGAAACTTCAGCTGCTACCTTTTTGGCATTGCCTGTTGCTCTTGAGCCTTTAGTTTTTTTGAAATGATATGGAGAATTCTCCATTGCCTCTTCTACTTGAGAATTAGCATATTCTTTAGATTTGGTTAAAGCATTTATAGTAGCCTGTTTAACATATTCACTACCAAGGTTAGCAATTTTATTTTGTAATCTTTGTAATGCCTTATAATCAATGTCACCCTTCACTATGCTCCACCTTCAATACGCTCTATAGTTAATACTGCATATCTACTTCTCATCTCAACATTTTCAGGTTGACCTTTAACCATATAATCAATTCCACCAATAGTTAGAATATCTCCTGATTTAAAATCATCCTTCCACCAAGTTGTATATGTTGTTTTTTCATTAATAACTTGTAATCCATTAGCACTTAATTCACTTGTACCTTTTTGTTTAAATTTACCCCTTAAAGTTGCTACCTCAATAACTTGCTTTTGAGTTCTTCCATTTACCATTACTACTTGAGTTCTTTTTTGAGTAGCAATAGTAACAAACTCTCTAATTGGAGCAGGTCTATACATTGCCATCCTCACTATGTGGATGATTTACTCTCAAGGTAGCAATTAAATCTTTAGTGGTAGAAGTAAAGTCTCCATCTTCAATTAAATCAGTTACGGCTTTAGCAAGTACATATTGAGCATTATTACCATTTAAAAAGGCATTTGATATACCTTGCTCATATAACATTGTTTTAGCCATTTGTGTCCAATCCTGTACAAATTCATCTTGACCTGAATCTGCAAGGTTAGTCATTACACCAATTACATTTTGATTATCATTTTCCATATTTCCACCTCCATAATTGGAAGGCTATAGAGTTAAGGAGCAAAACCATCTATAGCCTTGATTAGATTAATTATTCTCCTTTAGTTACTGCAATGAAGCCATCTTTTTTGATGATGTCTCCACCTAAATCTACAGTTCCACGAATTGTTAACATATTAGCAGAGAATTGGAAGTCCTCACTAACCTTAACTTCATAGTCACTGAATAGGTCTAATTCAAAACATTCAGGTTGACCATAGAACATTGCAACATCATCAGCAGATGCAGTAGCAAGTGGAGTTAAATTAGGATTTAAACAATATCTAACTGATAATCCACCATCTTTAATAGTACCTGTGTTTGGATTGTTAGTATCAGGTGTAATTTCATAAACTGCTTGAAGAGTTGTATCACTTCTTACATCACCAAATGCGATTAAATCAGCTTTAGTTAAGAATAACCAAGCATTGCCATATACAGTTTCATCACTACCATAATTTAATGCGATTTTTCTTAAAGTTGTATCATCAATTGATGTAATTGCAAGTCCTTCAGGAGTTGCTAATAAATCGGAATTTAAGATTGCATTAGTAATAATTGCAGCAGCCTTAACTCTTAATGATTTTTCAGCAGAATCTACAATCTTTCCTTCATAATCAAGTGGTGATTGCTTCATTACTTGATTTGAAATTGATGATAAAATACCATATGATGCAGGTGTAATTGTTACAAAGTCATATGTTGGATCACTTGAAGTGATTGCTTGACCTTCAGTTTGTGCATTAGCAGTTCCAATTGAAACTTCATATGCTACCTTATTACTTCCCATACCTTCACAATTAACTACTTTAACTAGGTCAACGATAGATGACACTTGATTAAATGTAGGAACGATACCTTCAACTTCAGTTGGAGTTGCAATCTTTCCTGATGATATTAATGTTGCTCTTGTAGAAATTGCTTTTGCATATTCCTTCATAGAGATACTTCTCTTACCTGTTTCTTTAAATTTAGCTGCTCTTTCTTCAGCTTGTTTTCTTAACTCTTCATTCATTTTATTATTTCCTCCTCTTTGTTCGAATGATAAAAATTTTGCTCTTTCAGGATTTGGCTTATCATCATCTGCAGGTTTATCTAATGCATCGATTTGAGCCTCTACCTCTTTTAATTCGGCTTCTAATTCAGTCTTTTCAGCCTCTAATTCAGCTAATGAATCTCCTAAATCTTTTAATTCTTGCTCATCAGTAGCCTCATCATTCTTTTTCTTGATGTCCTCAAGTTCCTTATCGATTTCATCAAGTCTCTTTTGGCATTTAGCCTTTTGCTCTTCTAGGAATGCTTTTAATTCCATTTTCTTTTAACCTCCATAAGTTTCATTTTGTTTTTATTCCTTAACTTAAGTATGACAAGGTGTCTCTCGTTCTCCAACTTGTTACGCTTTACATTCTCCAATGCATCGTAAGACCTTGCATAAATTTCAGTTAAATCACCATAAGCACCATTTGTGCATATAGCCACATCAAATAATTTACCGACCTTTAATATAGTTCGGTGTAATTCATAATCAGGCTTACCCCAAGTTCCAACTTCTTTCATTTCCTGTTCTTCAACCGTAAATGCAAAGCTGCCTTCATTTAATAAACCTGCCTGTACCATTTTATATACATCTCTATTTTGAGTTGTATCTATAAGTTCAGCGTGAATGAACATACCCTTTTCATCAGGTGTTAATTGAAGTGATCCATTACGAGTTCTAGCACATATAAAGAAATCATCATTATGATTAATCTTTAAACATACATCACTCATATCTGCATCATCAAAGGCTTTTCTATCTACCTTCTCATAAAAGCCTCCATCCCATCCTTCAATAAATGCCTCTTTATCAAACACGATAGGATAACCTTCAATAATCATCTTACCTTCTTCTTTTTCATCAGCTCTAACTTCACATTCATTAAGCCTGATTTCCTTCATTAACTTTTCCTTCATTGTCATTACCTCCAATCTCTCCATCTAATGAATTATAACCTCTAGGTCTTGCTTTACCTTCATCATTTGGTAAAGGAGCAAAGCCTGTCATTTCTCTTATTTCATCTATTGTATAAATACCAGCAGGTATTGTAGCCTGAATTAATCTTATCTTTTGGTCAGGTGTTAACAACTCATATCTTCTAGGATAGATTTGTATTCTATCTCCATATGATGTTTGCCATTGACTAAAGAATACTTTACTCAAAGCCTGTTCAAAACTAATAGCAGCAGGTTGAATGTAGTTTTCAAATAAGAAATCCTTCATCTCTTGAGTTGATTTACCCATTAGCATTTCAAGGCTTACACCTGTATGAATCAATATGTTTTCTTTTATTTCTTTTAATGTAGCAGCATCAACCATTTTAAGTTGTCTTTGAATGTTCAAATACTCTGCTCCATTATCTAATACACCAATTCCTGATTTATTAGATTTTAAATCATCAATAAATTGATTTCTAATTTGTTGTGTTCTCTCATTATCACTTACATAAGCATTAACCTTAATAATTCCATCAATTAAACATCCTAGTTTGGCTGCTTCAGCTACTGCTTCTTTAGATGTTTGATATGTTTGAAGTGAATTTAATACATCGGCATTTGCCATTGATGAGAATTTTCCACCACCCAAGAATTGATTATCTTCCATATTATTTTTCCAAATAATAATATCTTCTAATGGAAATAAAACTTCTCTTGATGGATTTACAAATTGAAATCTAATAAATAACTTACCTGATTCATCCTGTTGAATGATTGGTTGCATACAAGGTAGTAATATATATAATCCTGTATAAATTCTTTGATTTGCATTTGAAATATAATAATCTGCATATATGAAGCAGTTAGAATAAATTTCTCTCATAAAGTATGCTTGAGTAAGGAAGTCATACATAGTTTGAAAGTCATTAGGCTGCCTCATTAATCTTGCTACTGATGAATCAGTAACTACTTCCATTTTTCCATCTTTAGTTCTTATATGTCTTGGCTCTAACTTTCCAAAGAATCTCATCTTTAGAAATGTAGCACTTAATACAATGTCACTATAATTTAGATTCTTACCAAATGCCGTAAAATGAGGCTCATAGCCTTTCATACTGACATTTAAACTATAATTGGCATTGTCTTTAGGTTTAGCCTTACTAAATATCTTTTGTAACCAACCCATTTCTAACCTCCTATATAAAACTCACTCTTATCTAATGTTGCATAGAGCATTATAAGAGTTACTACTCCATCTATTTTCCTTGAATACAATCCATCCATTTTTTCAGGTTGAATTGAATCTCCTACAATCTTTGCAGATGTATTGCTAAAACAATATTTAAGTACAGGATTATTGCCATAGTTAATTAATCTATCGGTTAAATCCCTTTCTACCATCTTCATCGGAAATGATAAATATTTTCCTTGATAAATCATTTCAGTTCTAAATCCGTAACCTGTTTTTTTGTCACACCAATGTAAAAACATATCACTATGCCATTTATCATACCCTATGGTGTAAGGCTCTATTTGGTATCGGTCTCTTAAGCGTTGATACCAATCAGCTACATCCTTTTGATTAATCCTATTTCCCTTACATACAATTACATAAGGCTCTCCTGTTTGTTTATTAATCATTTGAGACCACTCTAAATATCTTGCTCCATTATCTCTATCCTTCAATTTAGATTCAGGAATAAAGAATTGCATAACAACATATTTTGTACTATCTTCAGGTTTCATAAATAAACAACTAGCAGTAGTTAAATCTCCTGTATCGGATAAATCCGTAGCACATATACTTAATTGGCCTCTAAAGTCCTCTAAAGTAAATTGGTCTTGTTCATAATCATATATTGTAGATTCTAACCATTGAGTTGAATTACCAACTTTAATATTAAAATCTTTAGTCAACATATGAATTCTACTTTCTCTATCCAATTGAGCCTTTAGTATAGAGTCCTGAATAAAAGCATATTTCTTAACTCCATATATTAGAGATGGATTGGCTTTTTGCCACATCTCAACATCTCCTGACCATATTTCACTTACATCATCTTGTTCAAATAAGAAAGGCAAATAATGAGGATTATCTATTTCACCATTTATCCAAGCGTTAGCATACCTCAATTGTTTATCAAAAAACATATCATTCAAGAATCCATTTGTCGACACCATAATAAATAAATGCTCATCGTGAGTAGACATTGAACGCTTAACGGCTTCAGCTATCTCATCATCTTTACAATCGTGACATTCATCCATAACAGCTGCTACACAATTTCGACCATCCTTATTTTGTGTCTTGGATGACATTCTTGAAATCTTAACATTATTTTTTTCATTTCTTATTTCAACAAGATTGTCATTTGTGATTTCATTCTTTACATCGAGTCTTTGCCTCATATGTTTAGTTTCATCAAATATTAACTTGGCCTGTTTATCATCATTGGAGCAGATAATATAATTTTTACCTCCACCACCAACAAACAGGTTAGCATTCATATCGGCTGCTACCATTGTTGATTTGCCGTTTTTTCTTCCGACCTCTAGCAATGCCTCATTAATTAACAAATGACCTGTAGCCTTTTCTTTGAAGGAATATATAGCCTCAAAAAATGCTTTTTGCCATAGCATTAGTTCAATTGGTTTATTGTAGAATGGAGCATATCCTTGAAGGCATAATGTTTCCATAAACTTAAACCTTTTGTAACAATCATTTGGCTCAAAAATAAATCTATCATCATTCAAATATTCACATAGAATATCAATGACCTTTTTAATTTTCCATCCTACCACCAAGCGTTTACGCTCACCTTTAATATCAATCCATCCACGCTCTATAGCATCTTTATATTGAACAATAAATGGCTTACTCATTAAACTCACCTAAAGCCTTCATTAATGCAGATTCTTCTCCAACCTCACCCTGAAGAGTCCTTAAAATCTTTGTTGCTATATCATTCTTTTGAGCCTGATAATCTTTAAGGATTTTATGTACAGGTAATGCTTTTTGTTGAAGTGGATTTTTTGGATTGATGATATATTGAGGATATTTACGAAGTTCAGTAATCTTTTCTTCATAAAAAACGAAATCGGATAAAAGGGATAAAATAATTTCTTTTTTTGATTGATCCACATTCTCTAAATGAGCAGCTAATTCATCAAACCTATTCATCATATCCCTCCTAACCAATCTAACCGAATATTTTTAGAATTATTTGTTTCTAACCAATATTAAACCTAGTTTTTTAAAGCCAACCGAAATTTCAAATTTTTGGCTCGTGTGAAAGAAAAGAAGTCGGAGGCC
>JAZLDV010000066.1:0-2546 GCA_045614925.1 Coprobacillaceae bacterium
AGTTCATTAATTGAAGAACAACAATTAGGAACTGTAATGAAAATCTTAGAATCAGTTCAAGATACATATTCTACAGATAATGATAGAATTTATGCATTTGGTTTATCAATGGGTGGATTTGGTACATGGAACTTATTAATGAACCATAGTGATGTATTCGCAGCTGGTGTACCTATTTGTGGTGGAGCAGATGTGAATAAAGCTGATATCTTAGCTAATATTCCTATCTGGACATTCCATGGAACTAGTGATCCAACTGTTCCATATTCAGGAACTCAAGCTATGGTTGATGCAATTAGAAGTGCTGGTGGTCAAAAATTACACTTCTCAATTTATGAAAAATATGGACATAATATCTGGAATAATGCAGCAGAAACTTATGGATTAATTGATTGGTTATTTGCTCAAAGATTATCAGATAGAGATGTTGAAAACTTATTTGATAAAAACCATTATGATAACTGGGATAAATCATTATCATATAATGGTTCTAAATTAACAAATACTAAGAATTATGCAAATATCTTTACTACACATCCTATTTATGTAGCTAAAGGAGATACATTAAATTGGAGTAAATTTGGTAAAGAAAATTATGTCATGGAAATTTATGACAAAGATTATAAACTTGTAAGACAAGTACAATTTGATGAAACAACTAGCACAGATTTAGGAACAACTGTTGCTGGTGTAAGTGATGGAGTAAGAA
The DNA here is from genome assembly GCA_045614925.1 of Coprobacillaceae bacterium. GTDB lineage: Bacteria > Bacillota_I > Bacilli_A > Erysipelotrichales > Coprobacillaceae > JAZLDV01. Next base: position 710 of record JAZLDV010000066.1, read on the forward strand.
ATGAATATGCATTCTCATATACTATTCAAGATGATAATGCAGCATATGTAAGAATTTTAGGAAATATTTCAACTAAAGATCAATTTAAAGTTTATAAAAACAAAAATTCTGAAGCTTATATTCCTTATGCTAATCCATTAACACATCAGTCAGTATTATTCGTAGGAGATAGTATTACTGATGGTGTAAAAGATAATTATAACTTAGAAGGATGGGCAGGAAGAATTGGTGAAGCTAATGACATGAACTGGATTAATGCAGGTGTAAGTGGTGCAAGTGCTTCAACAACTCGTCCAAATAATCGTGTTATTACACAATTACAAAAACATTCAGCTAAAAACTTTGATTATGTTATTTTACATGCAGGTGTAAATGATGCGATGGATTCTGTAGCAATTGGAGAAATCGCAGAAACTTATAACTTAAAAGATTTCGATATCGATACATTTGCAGGTGGTTTAGAAGAAATGTTCTTCTATGCAACTAAACATTATAGCGGTGCAAAATTAGGTTATATTGTAAACTATGCAACTCCAAACTCTGATTGGGGTGGAGAAACTCAAGATATGAGCGAATATTTTGAAATCGCTAAACAAATTTGTGAAAAATGGAGAATTCCATATATTGACTTATATAGTGGAACAATTACATTAGATGGTCAAGAAAAATCATATAGTTATGACATCTTAGATGTTGATAGTGCAGCAGATGTTTTCTACAATAGTGATGCAAAAGAAGTACATATTGGTGGAAAAGGATATGATATCATTGCTCCTTATATTGGATATTGGATGAGATCATTAACTGAAAGTACTATTTCAAAATCTCTATATGGTGAAAACGTAGCATTAAATAAACCTGTTACTATGACAAGTATTGAAGGTGGATATAAAGAAGATGGAACATTATATTATCCATTCTTTGACCCAAAAGTAGCAACTGACGGTATTGTTGATACAAGTGCTATTAATGCAAATAGAACATCTTTAGATAAAGTTGTAAATGACTATTTAGAAATTGATTTAGAAAAAGTATATGATATTACTTCAATGAATATCTATTATTATCCAAGATCAAATGGATATAAAGTTATGATCTCTACAGATCATGAAAACTGGCAAGAAGTACATGCTCAAACATTTGAAGCAGCTGATAGAACTCCAGGTGTATTCAATTTAGTATTTGATGAAGCAATTGCAGGAAGATATGTACGTATCGTACAAACACAATTAGCAACTGATAACAATAATGCATCATTTGGATTTAATGAAGTTGAAGTTTATGCATTAAATAGAGATTTAAGTGCATTAAAAGAAGCAATTTCAAATGCTGAAGCAATTAATCAAGATTTATATGAAGATGTAACTGGATTAACTCAGGCATTAAAAGATGCTAAAGCAGCATTAGCATTCCCTGAAACTCAAGAAATTGTTGATGCAGCTACAAAAGCATTAAATGATGCAATTGAAGCATTACAATTTAAAGATGCTAACTACACTGATGTAGATAATGCAATTAATTCAAAACCTGCTGATTTATCATTATATATTGAAGAAACAGTAGAAGTATTATTAAATGCAATTAATTCAGTAATCAGAGGATTAAACATTACAGAGCAATCATTAGTAAATGAATTTGCACAAAATATCATTAATGCAATTGAAGCATTAATCTATAAACGTGCTGATTACACAGCAGTAGAAGAAGCAGTTGAAAGAATTCCTGCAGACTTATCTATCTATACAGATGAATCAGTACAGGCATTAAGTGATGCATTAAATACTTTAGTAGAAGATTTAGATATTACTAAACAGGCAGAAGTTAATGCAATGGCAGA
>JAZLDV010000067.1:0-40244 GCA_045614925.1 Coprobacillaceae bacterium
TATTATTAGTATTACTGATGATTGTTAATGTTATGCCAATTCATGAGCATGATGAATATTGCGGTTATGATAAAAATACAGATACAGGATGTATTTATGATATTGATCCTTTAAAACAAGGAGATAGTGGTGATTAATGGAAACAAATATAGGAAAGATTGTAAAACTTCATAGAATCAGAAAAAAATTTAAGCAGGAATATATGGCCAAAAAACTAGGTATTACAACCTCTACATATTCCCGTTTTGAGAATAATCTATTTGTTTTAGAGGATGAACAGATTGAAAAAGCATTTTCAATCTTAGAGATAGATTATGTCAATGAAGATATTTCTGATGAATTTGAAAAAGCTGTCTATGTTTTTTTGAAGGATACAGTTATAGATAAAGGATTTGATATATCATATAAAGTTGTCGAATCATATTATGAAAAAATAATTTCTACAACTTCTTTTCCTAAATACCTTTTTGTAGAAATGTATTATAAGGTAAGGAAAAAGCAAAAATTTGATATTAAAGATTACTTTTTTCTTGAAGATTATTTTGAATATTTAGATTCTTATCATATTCAGTTTTATTATGATATGGTAGGTATATATCATAGACAAAGAGAATTACATACTGAATCTGTTGATTATTATTTAAAAGCGAAAACTTTTGTAGGTAATTTTTTAAGTTCAGGAATGGTTTGTTATCATTTAAGTATTGCATATAGAAATTTAGGTAAATTGAGCGATGCTTTAAGGTATATGGAAGAGGCAAAAGTTTATTTTGTAAAAACATTAAATCTTAGAAGATTAGTGATGGCTGAGTTTGAAATTGGATTAATCAATCAGAATATGAACAATGTGGAATACGGTATACAAAAATATTTTGACTGTCTGGATGCATTTAAGATGCTAGACATGAAGCCTGAAGTTCATAATACTTATAATAGTATCTTATGGACATATATGAAGGATGGACAGTATGATAATGTGCTGAAGATAAAAGATGAAGCATTAGAAGCAGTCAATGATGATCCGTACTTTTATTTTATGATTGCTTATACATACTACAAGATGAATGATCTAAAGAATGCAAAGCAATATAGTGTACATGCTAAATCGTTACTGCATAATTGTAATGATGCATTTAAAATAAATGTCATCAAGGCATTGCATGTTGTATTAAAAACAAAAGATACATGTAAAAAAGAAAGTGCATTACTTAAAGTTTATGATAGCGCATTAGAATGTCAGGACCATGAAGTTATTAAGTTCACATTGGACTGGCTTTGTGAGTTCTATAAAGAAGAACAGGATGTAGAAAACTTAAATAAATATCTAATGTTAGCGATAGAATGGCATAAGAAATCAGAGTAGCAGATGATAAGTCTGTTACTTTTTTTTACATTATTTTGTATAGTTTTACAAAACTTTTTGTTTAATTATATGTTATATGTATTGCATTACTATAACAATGATGTATAATAGATTTGTTAAATAAATTTAATTTGAAGTTTAGTAATAATATACAAAAGGAGGCATGCGTATGGATATTGGGAAAAAGATTAAAGAATTGCGTCTTCAAAATGATTTGACCTTAGACAATCTTGCATCACGTAGTGAACTGACCAAAGGTTTTTTATCACAGGTAGAACGCAATCTGACAAGTCCAAGTATTTCTACTTTAGAAGATATCTTAGAAGCATTAGGAACAAATCTATCTGAATTTTTTCATGAAGAAAAAGAAGAAAAGATTGTATTTTCTTCACAGGATTTCTTTATTGATGAGCAGGATGATTATACAATTGAATGGATAATTCCAAATGCTCAAAAGAATGAAATGGAGCCTATTTTATTAACTTTACATCCTAATTGCAGATCACATGAGCTTTTAGCGCATCATGGAGAAGAATTTGGATATGTATTAAAAGGAAGTGTGACTTTAGTGAGGGGAAACAAAAAATATAAAGTAAAGACTAAAGAAACATTTTATATTAATGGAGAAATGTCTCATTATTTATATAATCATGGAAATAGTGATGCGGTTGTGTTGTGGATTACAACACCACCTATGTTTTAGGAGGATAAAATATGGAAAAGAAAAAATTGATTGAATTTCGTAATATTGTAAAGTCATTTGATAATCAGGTGATTTTAAAAGGAATTAATTTAGATATATATGAAAATGAATTTGTGACTTTATTAGGTCCTAGTGGATGTGGTAAAACAACATTGCTTAGAATATTAGGTGGATTTTTAGGGGATTATGAAGGACATGTTATTTTTGATGGTGAAGATATTAGTGATAAACCACCTTATGAAAGAGAATTAAATACTGTGTTTCAAAAATATGCATTATTCCCACATTTAAATGTATATGAAAATATCGCATTTGGATTACATATAAAAAAGATGAGTAAAGACGTTATTGAACAAAAAGTAATGAAAATGTTAAAACTTATCGGACTAGAAGGATATGAAAAGAAAAATGTTACATTATTATCTGGTGGACAACAGCAACGTATTGCGATTGCTAGAGCACTAGTTAATGAACCTAAAGTTTTATTATTAGATGAACCTTTAGCAGCATTAGATTTAAAATTAAGAAAAGAAATGCAATATGAATTAAAAAGAATTCAACAGGAAGTTGGAATTACATTTATTTTCGTAACGCATGATCAAGAAGAAGCATTAACAATGTCTGATAAGATTGTTGTTATGAAGGGTGGAGAAATCCAACAAGTTGGATCACCAGAAGAAATTTATAATGAACCAGCAAATAGATATGTTGCTAACTTTATTGGTGAAAGTAATATTTTATCTGCAAGAATGGTAGATGATTATAAAGTTCGTTTTGATGATAAGACATTTGATTGTGTTGATTATGGTTATAAAGAAAATGAAGCAGTTGATGTAATTATCAGACCTGAAGATATTGATATTGTCCCAGTTGAACAAGGTAAGATGACTGGAGAAGTATTAAGTGTATTATTTAAAGGTGTACATTATGAAATCATTGTAGAAACTGTTCCAGGTACAACTGTTACTGTTAATATGCATGTAATTAGAAATAGAGATGTAACAAGTGAAAATGGAAAAGAAAAGATTTCTGCAAATGATATTTATGTTGATATTGAAGAAGTTAAAGATTTAGATGATAAAGAAATTATTGCACGTTCTGATGCTCAGGCATGGGATCCTGAAACTGATGAATATATTTCAATTGCAAAAATTGAATATGAATTAGAAAATGAATTAGGAGAATATCCTGTTGTGTTCTCAACAGGAAATGGAACAAGTGTTGAAAGAAGAATCTTTGTTGTTAATCAGCCATTTGTTAAAAATGAAAAAGCAAATGAAGCGATTATGGCATTTAACTTCTTTAAAACTGTTGATGAATTAAGTGAATCTCAAACTATTGATACAGATATTAAAACATGGGCAAATGCTCAAGGATGGAAATTAAGTAATGAAAATGAATCAGTTGATATTACTGTAGATTATGATTTTGATCCAGAAGATATTAAAGAAGGTGTATATAAAGTGACTTTCTCAACAGCTGGTCGTAACTTTAAGATTCATACAACTGATTATTCTGAAGTAGGTCAAATGGTCGGATTGACTTTCTTCCCAGAAGATATTCATGTTATGGAAAAGATTGAGTTTTAATATATGAAAAAATTTACTCAGTTAGCATGGCCATATATCGTATGGGCAGGATTAATGATTGTATTACCTATGTTATTAATTGCTTTTTATTCTTTTAGTGAACAAGGTAATAGCATTATTTCTTTCTCATTGACATTAGACCATTATGTTAAATTTTTTACCGACCCAGATTTTTTATTGATTTTATTTAGATCGTTAACGATTGCGATAAAAACAACAATTATCTGTTTAATATTAGGATATCCTGTGGCTTATTACATTTCTAGATGTAATGAGAAATTACAGAATATACTTGTTTTAGCTATTACATTACCAATGTGGATTAATATGTTAGTAAGAACATATTCTTGGATTGGTTTACTTAGTGATGGAGGAATATTTTCACAAATATTAAATTTCTTTGGTATTGCAAATGAAGGATTATTATATACTGAGGGTGCAGTATTATTAGGAATGGTATATAACTTTATTCCATTTATGATTTTACAGATTAATACATCTTTATGTAAGATGGATTTATCTTTGTTAGATGCCAGTGCTGATTTGGGTGCAAATAGAACACAAACTTTTGCAAAAGTGACTTTACCTTTATCTTTACCTGGAGTTATTAATGGGATTACATTAGTATTCTTACCTGCAGTTAGTTCGTTCTTTATTCCAAAATTGCTTGGAGGAGGACAATATTTCTTAATTGGGAATTTAATTGAGAACCAGTTTATTACTGTTGGAGAATGGAATTTTGGAAGTGCAATCTCTATGATTATGGCTATTATTATGATGGCTTTAATGATGCTTGTGCGTAATGTAGAAAAACGTAATCAAGGAGGTAGAGAATAATGAGAAAGAAAAGCAGACCAATACAGAAAGCTTTATTAATTTTAATGCTTTTATTCTTCTATCTTCCTATTTTATATATGATTGTATTCTCATTTAATGATAGTAAGTCATTAACACATTTTACATCTTTTTCATTAAGATGGTACAAACATATGCTTGAATCAAGAGATATGATGGAAGCATTATATACAACATTTAATGTTGCGATTATCGCAACAGCAATTTCTACAGTTGTAGGAACAATTGCAGCAATTGGACTTAGTCATTGTAAAAAAGTTGTAAGAGATATAATGGATCAGGTTAATAATTTTCCAATGATGAACCCTGAAATTGTAACTGCAATTGGATTTATGTTATTGTTTATTACTTTTAAAGTAGAAAAAGGATATATTACAATGCTATTAGCTCATATAGCATTCTGTATTCCTTATGTTATGTTATCAGTTATGCCTAAGATTCGTTCGTTAGATCCTAATATTGCTGATGCAGCAATGGATTTAGGGGCAACACCTTTTCAGGCTTTAATTAAAGTTATTGTTCCTCAAATTATGCCTGGTATTGTTTCGGGTGCATTAATTGCTTTTACAATGTCAGTAGATGATTTTATTATCTCTTACTTTGTAACTGGAAGAGGTGTAAAAAACTTAAGTATTATTGTTTATACGATGAGTAAACGTGTTAATCCTAGTATTAATGCCATTTCTACGTTAATGGTTTTAATTATTACGATTGCATTGATTGTGATTAATGTTGTTCCTTCTTTATTAGCTAAACATACGAGTAAAGGTGGAAGTTTGAAAAAGCCAGGAATTATTTTAGGAACAGTATTAGCATTAGTATTAGGTATATTTGCAGTTAAAGGAACTGGAAGTTCAAATGATGTTTTACCATATGAAGGACAGACTTTACATATTTATAATGTAGGGGAATATATTGGTGAAAATGTTATTAAAAACTTTGAAGAATTAACTGGAGCGACTGTTATTATGGAAATCTTTGATTCTAATGAAGCGATGTATATTAAAGTTGCTAATGGGGAATCATATGATATTTTAGTTCCTAGTGATTATATGATTGAAAGATTAAAGAATGAAGGATATCTTCAAAAATTAGATTATACTTTATTAAATTGTTTATCAGAAATTGATGAAGATGTTTTAGGATTAGCATATGATAAAGGTAATGAATATTCTATTCCTTATTTCTGGGGAACAGTAGGGATTACTTATGATAAGACAAAAGTAGATATTGAAGACTTAGAAAAAGAAGGATTTAATATTTTCTTAAATGAAAAATATAAAGGTGATGTTTACTTATATGACTCAGAAAGAGATTCATTTATGATGGCATTAAAAGCTTTAGGATATTCTATGAATACTGAAAATGAAGCTGAGTTACAGGAAGCTTATGAATGGCTTGTTAAGTGTGTAGAAACTATGGATACTGAGATTGTTATTGATGAAATTATTGATAATATGGCTCAAGGACGTAAAGCACTAGCAATTACTTATTCAGGTGATGCTTCTTATATTATGAGTGAAAATGAAAATATGGGATTCTATTTACCTAATGAGGGAACAAACTTATGGTGTGATGCTATGGTTATTCCAGCGAATGCAAAAAATCCTAAGTTAGCACATGAATTTATGAATTATGTAAGTTCGTATGAAGGAGCATATGATAATTCAAGTTATGTAGGTTATACTTCGCCTAATATTGAAGTTAAACAGGAATTATCAAGTGAGGGTGGAGATTATTATGGAATTTCTGCTTATATTCCTCGTACAGGATATGAACATGATGAAATCTTTGTTTATAATGAAAGAACACGTAAGATTATAAGTAACTTATGGTCTAAAGTTAAAATTTCAGCAAGTAATTCAAAATAATTTATAAAGCTGTTGTGAGTAATCACAATAGCTTTTTAATATATAAAATATTTGAAAAAAGAATCTTATAAAATGCTAATTAAAGATTTATAGACGGTGAATAACACCGTCTATATTTTTTTACTTATATATTGTTTTAAATCATCAAATGATCCATGATTGAATAAGTTTACATCTGTATTATGTCTATTAATTAGACAATCAGTTAATAAAAATACATCTAAACCTAGTTTAGAGACAATCATATCTTCATCAATATCATTTCCTACCATTAAACATTCTTCAGGATTTAAATTATATTTTTGTAAAATAGATTCATAATATTTTAAAGATGGCTTTGTATAATTGTATTCTTCATAGGTTGTAAAATGAAGAATATCCTTTGTATCAATACCAGCCCATTGTAATCTATATCCAGTCGCAACTTTAGGAAATAATGGATTTGTTGCGATAATTATATTAATATTTTTTTCTTTTAAGAAATTGATAAGTTCTTTTGTTTTTGGTGTTGGAGAGCATGTACATTTGACTTGCTGGAAATCTGTATGATAAAACTCTTCGAATAATGGCATATCTTTTATAATGTCTTCACCATAAACATTTTTAAATACTTTCCAGAATATATCTTCATTAGAAATAGAACCATCATTTTTATACATTGCACCTATTCCTTTATGTAATGTTTCTTTTAATAATTCTTTTTCATAACCATATTGATCAAAGAATTTGCATAATAATTTTAGATATGTCTGTACAAATAAGTCCTGATTCATTGGCAATAATGTTCCATCTAAATCAAATAATATAGTTTTTAACATCAAATCACCTCTATGTAATTATAATGAGTAAAAATGGAAAAGTATAGAATTTATTTTTTTAATCGAAAATATATGAGTTTGTTGTTTGATGTAGTATAATGAAGTATGATGGAAATATGAAATAAAAAAGATAGTATGATTGATACGTTTGTTACAGCGTAATAATTAAAGAAAGGAGAAATTACTTAAAACAGGTAACATATAAAAGTGATAACTTTTATACGTTTGAGTAATAGATTTTTATGAAAGATATAGTTTATGTTACAGGTCATAAGAATCCTGATAGTGATTCTATATGTAGTGCTATTGCCTATGCTGAGTTTTTAAAGGCAATTGGGAAATATGATGCAATTCCAGTACGTATTGGAAAAGTTAATAAAGAAACTGAATATATTTTAAAAAGATTCAATGTAGAAGCACCTATACTTTTAAAAACTGTTAAACAAAGAGTTGAAGATTTAGATTTTGATAAGGTTACTGTTTTTTCTAAAGAATTAACTTTAAAAACTGCCTGGGATCTTATGAAATCTCAAAATATGAAAAGTGCACCTGTATTAGATGAAGATGGAACTTTATTAGGAATTTTATCTACATCTAATATTGTTAAAGGATATATGGATGATTGGAATGCGTTTTTATTGAAAGATGCACGTACACCTATTGAAAATGTTGTTGATACATTACAAGCTAAAATTATTCATTTAGAAAAAGATTTAAGAACTATTATTGGTGAAGTTCATATTGCAGCAATGACAGATGATGAAGCGAGTAAACGTGTTAGACCGCATGATATTGTTATTGTGGGGGGAGATCGTGAAGAAGCAATTAAGAAATTAGTTAAAAGAAATGTAGATCTTATTGTTTTGACTGGATCTTTAACTATTGATGATGCATTACTTGCAAGATGTAAAGATAATCATGTCAGTGTTATTTCTACACCTTTTAATACATTTAAAACATCTCAGCAGATTGTACAAGCTGTACCAGTTGAACATGTTATGCAAAAAGGTGCAATTGTGACTTTTGATACATTTGATACTTTGGATTATGTTAAAGAAGTCATGAGTGAAACTCGTTTTAGAAGTTATCCTGTACTTGATAATAGTAATAGAGTAGCTGGTTCTATTTCTAGATATCAGATTTTAAAAGGATTAAGAAAGAAAGTTGTACAGGTTGATCATAATGAAAGAGGTCAATCTATTGATGGTATTGATGAAGCAGAAATCGTAGAGATTGTTGATCATCATAGAATTGCAGATATTCAGACTATTGGTCCTGTTTTATTTAGAGCAGAACCTGTGGGATGTACTGCAACTATTATTGCTAAATGTTATAAAGAACATAATCTTGAAATCCCACAAAATATTGCAGGTATTATGTTAGGTGCTATTATTAGTGATACTTTATTATTTAAATCACCTACATGTACTCCTACAGATACAAAGATGGCTAGAGAGTTAGCTGAAATTGCAGGGGTAGATGTGAAAGAATTTGGTATGGAAATGTTTAAAGCAGGAACTTCATTAGTTGGTAAAACAATTGAAGAAATCTTTAAACAAGACTATAAGAAATTTGGTTTTGGTAAAGTAACAGCTGGTGTGGCTCAGGTTAATACGATGGATATTGAAGGTTTTGCCCCATATAAAGAAGAAATGTTAGCTTATATGGATAATCTTGCTCATCGTTTTGATATGGCATTTGTTATGTTATTGTTAACAGATGTTATTAATGGGACAAGTGAAGCCTTTGTATCTGGTCCAAATCCTGAAATTGTTGAAGAAGCATTTAAGTGCAAACTTGTTGATCATCAGGTAAATCTTCCAGGAGTTATCTCTAGAAAGAAACAGGTTGTTCCTGCAATTACTGAGGCATTAAATAAATAATATGGTTTATGATATAAAAAGATTTCTTGATGCTCAAGATAATGTACGTGATATAGGTTTTGTGACTTATGATAAGGCGTTATATGAAATAAAAAGAGGAAGAAAAGTATCACATTGGATCTGGTATATTTTTCCACAATTGAAACATTTTGGATTTTCTTATATGGCTAAAGAATATGGCATTGAAAATCTAGAAGAAGCAAGAGAGTATTATGATAATGAGATATTAAGATGTCGTCTTATAGAAATATCTGAAGCGTTAGTTAATGTTTCACAGGATAATATCGTTAATATAGTAGGATATGTTGATGCGAAAAAAATAAAATCATGTATGACTTTGTTTTTAGAAGTTAATCCTGATTGTGAAATATTTAAAAATGTTTTAGTTAAATATTATGATGGACAAAAAGATATTGAAACGATAAACATATTAAAAGGAAAAGCATAAATTGTGTGCTTTTCCTTTTATAATACGCTTTTATTCGTTTTCATATCTCTAATATCAAACCAAAGGACACTTTGTTTATCGGTGATATCTTTGTCTAAATGAAAATGCCCAAAATACCAATGTTTGTAAGTGACTGTTTCATCTATATATTGAAGAAAACTGTTAAGCTGAATTTCTTTTATATGAGGTCTACTCATATACCAAATTGTTTTTTCATTAGTAGTATGTGTAATAATATAATCGACCTGATTATTATGTCTGTTAAGGTTTTTAATCGCTTCTTCATATTCTTCTTCACTAGGCATTTCTTCCTTGAAATAATCAAATCCTTCTATTCTACGTTTTTCATCTAAAGAATATCCTCCACCCATAGTGAATATTTTTAGTCCTTCTATAGTAAATACTTGAGAACGCATAAGATGAATGATGTTTTTTCTTATTCTATGAATCTTTCCTCCACAATATTCTTCGATATCAAATGAGTTCAGATCATGAAAGTGTTCATGATTTCCATCAACAAATAGTATAGTGAAAGGAAGTTTTTCTAGAGTATCTAAAATAGCGATTTTATTTTTATCTGTTTTAGATACAAAACCAAAATCACCACAAATAAACAGATAATCCTGAGAGTTCATAGTCTCTATAAATGGGATACATCCTTCAAGAAATCTTGCATATTCTCCATGTGTATCTCCTGTAATATAAAACATTCTTATCACCTCCTAAAATATTATAATATATATATGAAGTATGTTATACTATTTTGTAGGACAAAGTCGTTTTATAGAGGTGAAATTATGGGGAAATATAGGTATCAGTTATTTGTTAACGAAAAGAAAATGACAAAAACGAAACGTGAGTTTGTTTATAAATATAGAAATACAAATAATATTAAAGTCATTGTTGATAAAAATTGTGCTTGTGTTGATGTTGGTATGACAGTAAAAAAAGAATTTAGTGATTTAAGTGATGTGAAGTTTGATGTCATGATTGATGCATTAAAGAAAATTTATCTATTACATATTTTAATCTTTAAACAAGGTTTAAAGATTAAAACGATAAGACTTCAAAGAGATGATGAAGACTATGTATATGATGAAAGTGATGAAAGATTTCCGTATGTCTTTTCTATGGTCGAAGATACGAAATATGACTTTAGTGATAGATGGTCTAGTGAACAGATGATCAACAGTATATTAACAACGACAAAGTCTTCAAGAATAGAAAATAATAAATTCATCTCTTTATATGCTTATTTAAGTGCAAAATCGAAAAGATATAGTATTGATAGATTTACTAATCTATGGATGTCTTTTAATGCGTATTATACATATAATGCAAAAAAGGATGGATTGAAATCTTATAAGCAGGATGCGGCTTGTATTAACCATCTTTTAAAATGTATTGATCATGGAACGAGCAAGAGAACAAGAAATTTTTTGGAGGATGAAGCGAATAAACATTTATATCCTAATGTAGGAAGTGAACTTGCAAATATAAAACAAACAGATTATAAAGATTTTTATGATCGATTATACAATAAGGAAGATATTGAAGGGTTTGAAAAATTACATGAGTTAGCAGGAGAACAGATGACATTATATGGGGCGGTTCTTTGTGAATATGCTTATTTTATAAGATGTAAATATATTCATGGTGGAAAGACAATTACACTTTTATCTACATATAATGAATATGAAGTGTCTATTTTTAAAATTCTTATTTATTTCTTAGAAAGATTTTTAGAAGAAAAAATACCAGAGATGTTTGAGGAGGATATATGTTAAATATTGCACACAGAGGGTTTAGTGATCGTTATCCAGAAAATACATTAGAAGCATTTGTTCAAGCTTATAAAGAAGGTTTTGATGGAGCAGAAACTGATGTTCATCTGAGTAAGGATGGAAGATTGGTTCTTATTCATGATGAGTCAATTAAGCGTACAAGTAATGGTGATGGTTATGTAAAAGATATGACTTTAGAAGAGTTAAGACAATATAATTATAAATATAAAAATGAAGGATATTATGCAATACCATTATTAGAAGAACTGTTATCTTTTATAAAAGGGAAAGATTATATTTTAAATATTGAAATAAAGACAGATAGATTTCATTATGAAGGAATAGAAGAAAAAGTTGTAAGAATGGTTTATGATTATGGTGTTGAAAAACAGATTATGTATTCATCATTTTATCTTCCTTCATTATTAAAAATAAGAGAATTAGATGATCAGGCTTATATTGGATATCTTATAGAAGATTCTTATGAAAAAAGATATCAGGAATTATTAGATAATAATATTAAGGCTATTCATCCTAGATATGATTTTTTAAATGAAAATACTATGCAGCAATTAAAAGAAAATCATATTATTGTAGCAAGCTGGACAATTCCTAATAAACTAGAATATGAAAGATTAGAAAAATTAGGAGTACATGCATGTATATCTAATATGCTGTTAAAATAGTTCTACCTATATTCTACACTGTAACTATTGAGTTACAGTGTTTTTATTTTACAATAAAATCAGGAGGGAAGAATATGAATGAATCTATTAGAAATTTATGCTTTGATGCGATGGGAATTGCACTGTTTGTAGTATGTTCATTATGCATGAATATACCTGTATTTGAGAATTATTATTTATGCATGGGATATGTGGTTTTTGGATGTTATTGTTTTAGAGGAGTAAAAAGTGCTGCTTGTGTAGGAGGTTTAGGCGTTGTTGTTTATTGTGTGCTTATCAATGGATTAAGAGGGATGATAGGATGGTCACTTGCAAATGTGGTTATAGGGATGATATGTGGATGTGCATTTAGATTTATAAATAATATAGAACATAAGTATATACGTTATGTGCTGTTTGTTTTATGTATTGTTGTTTCATGCTTTGTAGGAATTGTAGCTGTAAAATCATCAGTAGAGTGGATTTTGTTTAAAGAACCATTTTTATTGAGAACGATTAAAAATAGTTATGCATTTATAGCAGATGTGATAGTTATGATGATAGGTGTTATAATTTATAAACGTGTATCTATAATTTTTACATATTTGAAAAATAAATAGAATACAGAAAAAATTATGAAAAAGGATTATATGAGAATACATAATTTCTAAAATATGGGTAATACTAGTATCGATGAGAAGTAAATTATTTTATTAATTATACTTTATAAGGAGAAAGGCTATGAAAGATACAGGTATTGTTAGAAGAATTGATGAATTAGGGAGAATTGTTATTCCAAAAGAAATCAGAAAACAGTTATTGATCAAAGAGGGAGAAAGTATTTCTTTTTGTATGGAGAATGATAAGATTGTGTTATCTAAATATTCTTATTTAAATAAACTGACATCTAGTATTCAAAGAATGTTGGAACTTTTGTATAAGAAATATGGAAATGTATTTATGTTATGTGATTTAAAAGAAGTCGTAGTTGTAAGTTCTAATGGAATAAGTCAGTATCAAAGAATGAAGATTGATGATGAGATGTTAAGAATGATTTTATCTAAAAAGAATATTATTGAATATGAGATGATGATTTCACATGATAAAAATAGAGTGACAATTATTCCAATAATGTTTGAACAAAATCCTTTTGGTGCTATAATTATGCTTACAATGAAAACACCTTATGTGAATATAGAAAGTGGGGTGTTAGATTTTGTAAGAGAAGTCATTGAACAGGAGATTGAAGAATGCGTTTAGATAAGTTTTTAAAAGTGTCTAGAATTATTAAAAGAAGAACAATGTCAAAAGAGATTAGTGAATCTTCTAGGGTGAAAGTGAATAATAAAATTGCTAAACCTTCTACAAAATTGAAGATAGGAGATCTTATTGAGATTGAATTTGGGAGAAGTATATTAGTTGTTAAAGTTAAAGAATTAAGAGAACATGTTTTAAAAGATGACAGCAGTATGCTTTATGAAATTATTGAAGAAAAAAGAAAAGAAGAAATTGAAGGGTAAGAAATTATCCTTTTTTTCATATTTAAACTATTGTAAGCATAGATTGTATTAGGAGGACGATATATGGATAATAGTTTAAGATTTGAACAGACACCAAATCATCATCTATGTTTAAAAGATAGAAAAACATTAGAATTGACTGGTGTAAAAAAGATTGATAGTTTTGATTGCTTTGAATTTCTTATTGAAACAAGTTTAGGTTATTTAAATGTTTTAGGAAGTGATTTATCATTAGTGAGACTAGATCAGGAACAAAATGAAGTGACGATTAGAGGAACGATTGATACTATTAGTTATGTAAGTGATAAAAAGAAAAATCATTCTAAAGAAAATATGTTTAATAAACTGATGAAATAATGGATCTTTTGGTCAGTTTTAAATGTCTTTATTATTCTTTCTGTTATGGTTTTTTAATGATGTTTGTTTATTGCCTGTTTAACAGAATTGTTTATAGTATGAAATATATAAGAATTATATTTCATACTATATTAGGTTTTTTGTTGGGTTTTGGTTATTATTATGGTCTTGTGTTTATTAATTATGGGATTATACGTATTTATTTTATAGGGATGATATTGGTTGGATATTGTCTTTTTATGAGATTTTATCGTATTTATTTTTTGTGTTTTATAGAAAAATGGGTTGTTTATGTTAAAAAAATATTATGGGTGAGAGTCTTCTTTTTTAAATGTATTAATGCTATAATACAAAAAAGGAAGGAGAAGATGAGAAAGTGGCAAAGAAAGTAACAAAGAAAAAAAGAATAAATACGATTATTACTATTGCCTGTTTGGGTGCATCAGTCTTCTTGATGGGTATTATCTATAGTGATTTATTAAGAGTGAATTCACAAAAAGATAAATTAGTAGAATTAACAAAGATTAAAGAACAGTTACAGGAAGAAAGAGATGAATTAGCTGAAGAAGTGAAAAATTTAGATGATCCTGAATATGTTGCGAGATATGCTAGGGATAATTATATTTTTCCTAGTGAAGGTGAAGATGTAATTAAATTACCAGAAGTCAAAGAATAAGCCTATGGCTTATTCTTTTAGTATAGGAGGTTTTTTTATGATACAGAAGTTTAATATTGATATGAAAGAACTAAAAAGAAGCAGGGAGATTACAGTGTATCTTCCTGATGATTATTATTATAGTGATGAAAGATATCCGGTTTTATACATACAGGATGGACAAAATGCTTTTTTTGATAAGATGTCATTTATGGGAAAAAGCTGGGGATTTTTAGATTATATTGAAGATACAGGTTTAAAGATTATTATGGTGGCTATTCCTTGTAATTTTGAAGGGTTTAAAAGAATGGATGAATATGGGCCATGGGTTATTAGTAAAGAATTATCGTTTCAGGAAACACAGGTTGAAGGTCAGCTTATTGGTGGAGAAGGTAAGGCTTATGTTGAATGGATGATTAATGAACTTAAACCTTATATTGATAGACGTTATAGAACAATTACAGATGATACTGCGATTGTAGGAAGTTCTATGGGAGGAGTTATTAGTGCTTATGCGACTTTAGCTTATCCGCATATTTTTTCTAAGTGTGCTGCATTATCGACTGCGTTCTGGTTTTATATGGATGAGTTTAAGGAACTTATTTTAAGTCATAATTATGATGATGTTAAATTGTTTTATTTTGATTTAGGACAATTTGAAGGCTGTGGAAGTGAAATGATTGATGACTGGTATTTTGAGTCTAATGATGAGATTTTTGAGCTTATATCAGAAAAAATAGAGAATATAGAGTATTATTATGCACATGGTGCATATCATAATGAAGCTGAATGGAATAAGAGAGTTCCGTTATTTATGGATCTTCTTTATGGAAAATATTATGAAGTATAAGCTTTTATTTTGTGATCTGGATGAAACTTTGCTGATAGGACAGAATGTTCCTGAATTCAATAAAAAAGCAATAGATAAGCTAAAAACAGGTCAATTTATAGTGTGTAGTGGAAGACCTTATGAAACGGCTTATCCTATATTTAAACAGTTAGGAACTTTAGATAAAAGTGGAGAATATAGTATTTTATTAAATGGTGGATTGATTATTGAAAATAAAGATAGAAGAATCATAAGGGCAAAAGGTTTAGATTTTAAAGATGTAGAAGCTTTATTTGAATATGCCAGATATCTTGATGTTTGTGTGATGGCATTTAGTGTTGATAACATCTATATGTTCCATGCAAGTCAAGAAGAGATTGATAGAAAGATAGAACAGAAAGCTAAGTTTAAGATTATTGATGATTATTGTATTGATAGTTTAAAAGATGAAGTTATTATTAAAATGATTTATCAGAAGTGTGATATGGATTATCTGATGAGAATTAAAGAGGAAATGAAAGATATAACAGGAAATCTTCAAGTTAGTTTTTCATCTTATCGTTATCTTGAATTTAATCATAGGGATGTCTGTAAAGGTGAAGCAATGCTTTTTCTTTCTTCTTATTTAGGTGTAAAGCAAGAAGAAGTGATTGCAGTTGGTGATAATTATAATGATAGTACAATGTTAGAGGCTGCAGGACTTGGTGTTTGTGTGGGTGATGGGATTGTTAAAGATTGCGCTGATTATATCTGTGAGAGAGGTTATAAGGAAGGCGCTGTAAAAGAAGTTATAGAAAAGTTTATGATAAAGGGGGAAGATTATGAATTTTAATGAGATTATTCAAAAAGAAAGAGAAATGGAATATTTTAAAGAATTGGAATGTTTTGTAAATGATCAGTATGAAAACTGTACAGTTTTTCCTCCTAAAGAAAAGATTTTCAGATGTTTTGAGTTTAATGATTATGATGATGTGAAAGTTGTGATTATTGGGCAAGATCCTTATCATGATGTGAATCAGGCAAATGGATTGGCTTTTAGTGTTGAAAGAGGAATGAAGATTCCTCCAAGTCTTGTTAATATTTATAAAGAAGCACATGATGATGTTGGAATTGATATTCCAGATCATGGAGATTTATCATCCTGGGCAAAACAGGGAGTACTGTTAATGAATAGTGTTTTGACTGTAGAAGCACATAAAGCGAATTCTCATAAAGATAAAGGATGGGAAGTGTTTACTCATCATATTATTGAATATATGAATAAAAGAGAAAAACCGATAGTATTTATTTTATGGGGAAATCAGGCTATAGCGAAAGCTAAAGTGATTGATGAAGATAGACATTTTGTGATTAAGAGTCCTCATCCATCTCCATTATCGTCTTATAGAGGCTTTTTTGGGTCTAAGCCATTTTCTAAGACAAATGAGTTTTTAAAGAGTATAGGAGAAAAAGAGATTGATTGGAGGGTAATCTGATGTTTGAACGTATTGAAGATGCAATTGCATATATAGAGTCTAAAAGATCGAAAAGAACTTTAGAAGAGTTTAAAAAGACGATTGAAAAATGTGGAATTAATGTTGCACAAAAGAATATTATTCATATTGCAGGTACAAATGGGAAAGGATCAACAGTCAATTATTTAAGAGCATTATTAAATGGACATGGATATAAAGTAGGGACTTTTACTTCTCCTTATCTTATTTGTCATAATGATCGAATTAGAGTTGATGATCAGCCTATCGATGATGAAGTGTTATTACACTATATTAATAAATATTATAGTGTGATAGAAGAAGATGGTTTATCTATGTTTGAAATTGATGTTTTAATCATGCTTGATTATTTTGATAGTCTGGATTTGGATTATCGAATTATTGAAACAGGTATGGGTGGAAGAAAAGATAAGACGAATGTAGTTCAATCTATTGTAAGTGTGATTACAAATTGCGGATATGATCATATGGAATATTTAGGCAATACTTTAGAAGAAATAGTGAATGAAAAAATAGGAATTATTAAAGAAAACCAGATGTTTATTACAAGTGAGATTCAAGGTGGATTGCTTGCAAAAATGCAGGAAGCA
This sequence comes from Coprobacillaceae bacterium, assembly GCA_045614925.1. Taxonomy (GTDB): domain Bacteria; phylum Bacillota_I; class Bacilli_A; order Erysipelotrichales; family Coprobacillaceae; genus JAZLDV01. Next base: position 17,424 of record JAZLDV010000067.1, read on the forward strand.
TGTGATAAGGTCAATGCGATGATGTATGTTGTGCCTGAACATCAGGTAATGAATTATCCTTTTGTATTTAAATATAGAGATATGGAATTTACATTGAAGGAACAGGGGATATTCCAGGTTATGAATGCAAGATTAGCTTTGACAATTGCTCATAAGCTTATTCATCTAAATCAGGAAATAACTGTAGAAGCAATTGAGAAAGCGAACTGGAAAGGACGATTTGAGCCAGTTTTATATAAAGATAAGAAAATTTTTATAGATGGTGCTCATAATATTCCAGGTATTCATTCCTTGATTCAGACTTTAGAAATAAAAAAACAAAAAGATAATGTGATTATTTTTTCATGTTTAAAAGATAAAAAGTTTAATGAGATGATTGATATGCTTTTAAATGCAGGGCATAAGGTGTATCTGACAACTTTTGAAAGCGAGCGTAGTTTAGATTTATCTGATATTGCTCCTAGACCGAATCTGTTTATTATTGAAAATTTTAAAAATGCGATTGAAAGAGCTTATTATGAAGATTGGAATATTGTAGTAACAGGATCTTTACAGTTTATATCGTGTGTAAGAAAATATGTATTAGAAAAAAACGAATCATTTATCTGATTCGTTTTTTTGTTATTGTGTGTTGTATAAAATGGGTTCATCAAATTGAGCCCAGTTCATATAGACAAATAACAGAATATAGTTTTGCTGATTTTTGGGATCTTTGATAACAAAGTGATCCCTTCCTACCTGTTCAATAATTCCTTTATAAGCTCTATCTCTGTAATCATTACTGCCACTATAAGTAAAATAAAATGTACCTAATTTACCAATATTTAATCTTAATATATTTTCTAAATATGTCTGTTCAGATATCGGTGTAGGTAAAGTTGTTTTTTTTATGATATCAGTGGTGTTTGTAATTGAAGTATTTGTATCCATATATCCTCCTATAAATCGCAATTGTTTTTTCCTTTGGCATTGTAAAAACAATGTCGTTTATATCTTCCTGCTAAAACTCCATAAAATTCATCGGGACAAGATGAAGAACCAGGGTTTTTAAACCACAATGCACTATATGCTGGTTCGATGCGGTATCCATCTATATTTTTTAGTGCTAGTTCTTTTTCTCTGTCATTGACAGGCTGATTGAAAAGAGGCTGACCAACACCGGAAAAAGCATTTTTCTGATAAATGACTTCACTTATTGTTCTGGTGTTTTTGAAAACGTCGCAGTTTGCGACTGTTCTATTCACAACAACATTACCAACCATAAGCATACCCTCATCACCTTCACCTAGTGCTTCAGCTTTCATGATTCTGGCTAATAGTTCTATATCCTGTGAATTATAATTGATTCTTGGAGCGATGTTTATCACCTCTTTATAGCATATGCAAGCTATAGTCATAAATTTACAAAAAAATTATTTTTTATAAACAATTAAATTATATTATTTTTATTGAAAGTGTGATAGAATGAGCATATAAGAGAGCACTTTCTATTATAAAGAATTTTTAGGAGGAAAAAATATATGAGTAAAGAAATTGTTGCTATGATCTTAGCTGGAGGTCGTGGGACTCGTTTGGAAGCTTTAACAGCGAAAGTGGCAAAACCAGCTGTATATTTTGGTGGAAAATATCGTATTATTGACTTTCCATTAAGTAACTGTGCAAATTCAGGAATTGATGTTGTTGGTGTATTAACACAATATGAATCTGTATTATTAGGAACTTATGTAGGAGCAGGAAATAAATGGGGATTAGATGGAAGTAATTCATTAGCTGCTATTTTACCTGCACGTGAAAGAGGAGAAGTAGGTGCAACTTGGTATGCAGGAACTGCTGATGCGATTTATCAAAACATTAGTTTCTTAGATCAATATAATCCTGAATATGTATTAATCTTATCAGGTGACCATATTTACAAAATGGACTATGCTAAAATGTTAGCTGCACATAAAGAAAAAGGTGCTGATTTAACTGTAGCAGTATTAAATGTAACATTAGAAGAAGCAAGCCGTTTTGGTATTATGAATACTAATCCTGATGGAACAATTTATGAGTTTGAAGAAAAACCTGCTAAACCTAAATCAACATTAGCATCTATGGGTATTTATATCTTCACTTATAAAAAATTAAGAAAATTCTTAATTGAAGATGCTGCAAAAGAAGATAGTAAACATGACTTCGGTATGAATATTATCCCTACAATGTTAAATGATGGTAAAAAATTATATGCATATGAATTCGCAGGATATTGGAAAGACGTTGGAACTGTTGAATCATTATGGCAAGCAAATATGGACTTAATTAATGATACTGAATTAGATTTATACAATATTAAAAAAGATTGGAAAATCTATACTGAAGATACATTAAGCAAACCTCAAATTATTGGTGATGAAGCAACTATTAAATCTTCATTAGTAACTCAAGGATGTATCGTTAATGGTCATGTAGAAGGTTCTGTATTATTTGATAATGTATCTATCGGTGAAGGTGCAAAAATTATCGATTCTGTATTAATGCCTGGTGTATTAGTTGAAGAAGGTGCAGAAGTATATAAAGCAATCGTTGATGAAGGTGTTGTAATTAAAGCTAAAGATGTTGTTAACAAGGAAGCTAAAAAAGTTGTTCTTGTAAGTAACAATGGTTAATTAGGGGGTTAATAAAATGGCAAAAGTAATTGGGTTAGTTAATTTACATTCAGATGTAGATTTAAAAGGTTTAACTGAAAAAAGACCTGTTGCTTCAGTAAGCTTCTTAGGTCGTTATGGAATTATTGACTTTGTATTATCTAATATGTCAAATTCTAAAATTGATAATGTTGGTGTTTTAATTAAAGAAAAACCAAGATCTTTATTTAAACATTTAGGTAATGGAAATTCATGGAATTTCAATAGTAAATCTGGTGGAGTTTCATTATTATATAATGAAAAATATGCTAATGATGCAAGATATAATCATGATATTAACAATTTAGTTGAAAATAGATTCTTTATTGAAGAAGCTAATGCAGATTATGTTGTGATTGCTCCTGCACATATTATTACAACTATGGATTACAATGAAGTTGTTGATGCACATGCTAAATCTGGTGCAGAAGTGACAATTGTATATCAAAATATTAATGATGCTGATGAACATTACATTGGAAGCAATTATTTAAAATTAAATAATGGACAAGTAATGGAAATCAAAACAAATAAAGGAAATAAACAAGAAAGAAGTATTTCTTTAGAAACTTATGTATTTAATAAGAAAAAATTATTAGAACTTGTTGAATATGCAAATAAATTAAGTTCATTCTTTGATTTAAAAGAAACTTTAGCTTATTTAGCAGATGAATCAGTAATTATGTCTTATGAATATAAAGGATTCGCTAGATGTATCGATTCTTATGAAGATTACTATAATGTAAGTAGAGAATTCTTAAGCTTAGATATTAGTACACAAGTATTCAAAAGCACTTGGCCAATCTTCACAAATACAAACGATACTCCACCAACTAAATATTTAGAAGGTGCTAAAGTTAAACATTCATTCGTAGCTAATGGTGCTGTTGTTGCTGGTGAAGTAAGCGGAAGTATCTTAGGACGTGATGTTGAAATCGGTGAAGGTGCAGTTGTTAAAAATTGTATCATTTTCTCAGGATCTAAAGTTTGTGCTGGTGCATATTTAGAAAATGTTATCATTGATAAAAATGCTAAAGTTGAAAAGAAAACTGAATTAGTTGGTGTTGGTGCGCCATTGTTTGTTAAAGAAGGAGATGTTGTATAATGAAAATATTATTTGCAACAGGGGAAGCTAATCCTTATATTAAATCTGGTGGTTTAGCTGACGTTTTAGGTTCTTTACCTAAATCTTTAGTTCAAAAAGGACATGAATGTATCGTTGTTTTACCTAAATATTCTGATATTAAATTAAAAGATACTTTAGAATATGTAACTAGCTATGATATTTGGGTAGGATGGAGAAAATGTTATTGTGGTGTATTCAAAGCTGAATATGATGGTGTAACATATTACTTCATTGATAATGAACAATATTTTAGAAGACCTGGTTTATATGGATATGATGATGATAATGAAAGATTTGCATATTTTGATTTTGCAGTATTAGAATTATTATCACACTTAAATATTAAACCTGATGTATTATCTTTACATGACTGGCAAACAGCTATGATTGCTGCGTTATATAAAGAAAGATATGCATATTATGAATTCTATCAAGGAATTAAAGTAACTTTCACTATTCATAATATTGCTTACCAAGGTAAATGTGATCCAAAATTATTAAATGATCATTTTGGATTAGATAATTACTTATATTATAACGGAAACTGCCGTAACGATGATTGCTTCAATATGATGAAAGCAGCTATCGTATATAGTGATGCTATTACTACAGTTTCACCAACTTACGCTAAAGAAATCTTAACTGATAGCTTTGGTGAAGGTTTACAAAGTGTTCTTCAAATGAGAAGACATGACTTATATGGTATCTTAAATGGTATTGATTATGAAACAATCAATCCTGAAACTGATCCACAAATTGTAAAACACTTTAATGCTGAAAAATTAGAAGATAAATTAGCAAATAAATTAGCTTTACAAGAAGAATGTGGTTTACCAGTTGATAAAGATATTCCAGTAATCGGAATTGTAACTCGTTTAACTTGGCAAAAAGGATTAGATTTAATTATTAATCGTATGGAAGAGTTAATGAAACGTGATGTACAAGTTGTTATTTTAGGTGCTGGTGATGATAAATATGAAGAACCATTAAAAGTACTTGCAGCTCAATATCCAGAAAAAATTTCTTTAAACTTAAAATATGACTTTGGATTATCATGTAGAATTTATGCAGGATGTGATATGTTCTTAATGCCTTCATTATTTGAACCATGTGGATTATCACAAATGATGTCATTACGTTATGGAACAATCCCTATTGTTAGAGAAACTGGTGGTTTAAAAGACAGTGTTGAACCATATAATGAATATGAAAAAGCAGGAACAGGATTTAGCTTTGCTAACTACAATGCTCATGAAATGATGGATACTATTGATTATGCATTAAATGTATATCAAGATAAAGAAGAATGGACTGAGTTAATGAAACGTGCTATGGCAGCTAAATTAGACTGGGATAAGAGTGCAGACGCATACTTAACTGTATTTGAATCATTATTATAGAATTAAACAAACAGTACTTAGATTCTAAGTGCTGTTTTTCTTTTATTAATAGTTTGCTTTTCTTTGCAATGTTTAGTAGAATAGTCAAATAGGGAGGGATGTAAAATGAATCGATTAAGTCTGATGATATTATGCTTATGTCTTTTGACGCTTTGTGCGTGTGGTCAAACTGATGAGAATGTCCTTGTAGAAAAAACAGGTATAAAATATGAATTAGCTCAAAATGATTCTTTTTATTATCCTAAAGATTTTAAAATGAATCTGGATAGAGATTTAACTAATAGTATTTCTTTTTATAGAGATCATGAAGTGATTAAATATCAGAAAGTGTTAAATGAAGATGATAATCTTTTAGAAGATCTGCCTTTGCTTTATGAAGGTGAATTAGAACAAAGTGGTGCAAATAAAGTATCGTATATTGAAAAAGAGATTGATAGTGGTCTTAAATGTTATGAATATACAGGGATTTATGAGTCGTCGGGTATTTATTTTAAACATATGGTTTATTTTACAGATGAGGCATCATATGTTTTAAGTTATGAAGCATCGAAAGAATTGTTTGATAAAAATATAGAAGATATATCAATGTATCTTAATTCACTTGTTATATCTAAGTAGAATTTTCAAATGTTTAAAGTCCATATAAATGGACTTTTTTTGTTTGAGAGATTGTTTGCTGTATTAACTTATTTTATTTTTTAAAAAGAATTTCTGATATGACAGGAATTGGTGGGAAAATTATTTCATCTATTCCTTTTGTATTGGGAACTATAAAATCAAAATAATAGAATACACAAGTTACTTAGATGACTTGTGTATTCTTGTTTAACAAAAAGAGGTGTTAAGTTGTTTTGTGTATGCCAATAACTTGATTATTGAAAAGAGATTTGTTATATTATAGATGAATTATAGGTAAATTATAGATAAGAATGATAAAACTATGAAATGTATAGAGAGGATCTGATGGTGGAAATGGTCTGGTGGATGGTTTTTGATGCACTTATCTGAGTCTTTTGAAAAGAAAGAACGTTGGCTTGCGTTAAAAGTTGATTTTGAGCATATGGTAAAGTGGAGGCACATGAGTGTTCTTTATCATTTGCTTTTTTATTTTTAAAGGAGGATGAAAATATGAAGTTATTTAATTCGTTAACGAATAAAAAAGAAGAATTTGTTCCAATTAGAGAAGGCGAAGTGAGTATGTATGTATGTGGACCTACAGTTTACAATCATGCTCATATTGGAAATGCCAGACCAATAGTTGTTTTTGATATTTTAAGAAGAACATTTGAATATTTTGGATATAAAGTAACGTTTGTATCTAATTTTACAGATGTAGATGATAAAATCATTAAAGCAGCAAAACAAGAAGGTATTAGTGAAAAAGAATTAGCTGATAAATATATTGATGCTTATAATGATGTAAGAAAAGGATTAAACGTTTTAATGCCAACTCATACACCAAGAGTAACTGAGACTATGGGACCTATTATTGAGTTTATTAAAAAATTAGAAGAAGATGGATATGCATATGAAGCAGGTGGGGATGTTTATTTTAGAGTTCCTAAAATTGCAGAGTATGGAATGTTATCAGGTATTAAAATTGAAGATCTTATTGCTGGAGCAAGTGAACGTGTAGATGAAACAGATAAAAAAGAAAGTTCTACAGATTTTGCTTTATGGAAAAAAACTGATGAAGGTATTCAGTTTGATACACCTTGGTCAATGGGTAGACCAGGATGGCATACTGAATGTGTTGTTATGATTAATGAATTATTTGATAATGGTTTAATTGATATTCATGGTGGAGGGCAGGATTTAAAATTCCCTCATCATGAAAATGAGATTGCACAATCTATGGCTTATCATAATCATCCAATCGCAAATTATTGGATGCATAATCAGATGATTAATATTAATAATCAGAAAATGTCTAAATCTTTAGGGAATGTAAAATGGGCTAAAGATTTAATTGTAGAATATGGTGTAGATGTTTTTAAATGGCTTATGTTGTCATCTCATTATAGAAATCCATTAAATCTTACAGATGATTTAGAAACAAATGTAAGAAAAGAAGTTTCTAAAGTAACAACAATCTTAAAACAAGTTTCTTTATATTTACAGGTAAACCATGTAAGTGGTGATGCTTATAAAAAAGAAGTTGTAGATGAAATGTTTAATGCATTAAGTGATGATTTAAATACATCATTAGCTTTAACTTCTATTTTAAATCAAGTAAAAGTATTAAATCAGGTAATGAGAGTTAAAGAAAAAGATAATGAAGTGATTTTAAGTGAATATAATACTTTAAGAGCGTTAGTTGAAGGTATGGGATTTGTATTTGAAACGAAAGTGTTAAGTGAAGAAGATATTGAAGTCTATAATCAATGGAATGCTTATAAAGCTGAAAAGAATTTTGAAAAAGCAGATGAGTTAAGAACTATCTTAATTGAAAAAGGTATTATTTAATATGAGACCAGAATTAATTAATGCTTTGGCTTTGGCTTATTTGGGTGATGGTGTCTTTGAAGTTTATGTAAGAGAATATCTGATTGTAGAAAAAGGAATTACAAAGCCAGATTTACTTCAAAAAGAAGCAATTGCCTTTGTAAGTGCAAAAGCTCAGGCTGCATTTATGAAAGAAGCGATGAGCCAAGGTTGGGTAGATGAAGAAGAAATTGCGATTTATAAAAGAGGTCGTAATGCAAAATGTACAAGAGTTATGAAGAATACAAGTGTTATTACACATAATCAGTCTTCTGGTTTTGAGGCGTTAATTGGTCATTTGTATTTGCTTAAAAAAGAAGAAAGAATTAATGAGTTGTTTGAGATATATAAAGTATTTGTAGAACAAAATTCATAAGACATTTGTTAGACGAATTTGAGACGCGAAGGGAGAAATTTATGAGACAATATATTTATGGAAAAAATACTGTTATTGAATCTTTAAAGGGAAGTAAACCTGTATATGAGATTTATATGCTTAAAAATATGAAAGATGAAAAAATTATTTCTTTAGCAAAAGCGAAAAATGCAAGAGTTAATTTTGTTGCTCATAAAGGTGTCTTAAATGATATGGTAGGAAATGTTGTTCATCAGGGAGTTGTGGCTCAGGTAGAAGGATATGGTTATTCTTCTATTAAAGAAATTTTAAAAGCAATCCCTAATGGAAAACAGCCTTTACTTCTTATGTTAGATGGATTGGAAGATCCACATAACTTAGGAGCGATTTTAAGAACTTGTGATGCGATTGGTGTAGATGGTGTTATTATTGGTAAAAACAGAAGTGTTGGATTAACACCTACAGTTGCGAAAGTATCTACTGGAGCAATTGATCATGTAAAAGTGGCACAGGTAACAAATTTATCTAGAACTTTAGAAGATCTTAAAAAAGAAGGATTCTGGGTTGTAGGATGTGATCTTCATAATTCTCAGGATTATAGAAGTGTAGACTACAATATGCCAACAGTGATTGTAATTGGATCTGAAGGGTTTGGAATCTCAAGATTAGTTAAAGAACATTGCGATATCAATGTTATCTTACCAATGGTTGGACATGTAACATCTTTAAATGCATCAGTAGCAACAGCATTGATTTTATATCAGGTTTATAATTCACGTTTCCCATTAAAGTAGAAGGGAGGCAATTTTGGAAAATTGCAATGATGATGAATTATTATATTTAGTTCGCTCAGGAAATCAGGATGCGATAGATTGTTTCTATCGCAGGTATTATAAAGAGGTTTCTAGATGGATTAAAGGGTATTTAAAAGCAGGACATCTGAGTTATGACTATGAAGATTGTCTGCAGGAAGCAATGATGAATTTTGACAGCATATTGGATAGTTATAGAGATGATAAAAATGCATCGATAAAAACGTTTATGAAAAATGCAATATGCAGAAGAATGATTAATTATATGAGACAAGGAAAAGATAAAAAAATTATTAATGACTTTACAATTGTCTCATTAGATGATTATTCAGGAGATGAGGATTCATATAAAAATGAAGAACTTATTGAAGATAAATTAAATAGATATAAACCATATGAAAGAATGGTCATTAAAGAAGAATGTGAGAAGTATAATGCATTGGCGAAAGAGTCCGCATCCAAGACGGAAATTGAAGTGATGTCTCTTGTTTATCAGGGATATACAGTGAAAGAAATTTCGGAAATGAAAAATATTTCAATAAAAAGTGTATATAATGCAATTTATCGTTATCAAAGAAAAATGAACCATTGACTCAGTAAAATAAATATGCTAAATTTATATACTGAAGTAAAGGAGTGATAGGCATGAAACAAAAGGTTATTCTAGTGTGTACCGAATGTTTGTCACGCAATTATTCTATTACAAAAAATAAGCGTACTAACGTTGAAAGATTGGAATTAAAAAAGTATTGTAAAAAATGTGACAAACACACATTACATAAGGAAACTAAATAGGAGGTTAATTATGAAGATCAAAGAATGGTTATCATTAAAAGGTGTTCGTTCTGAAGTTAAGAATATTCACTGGTTAAGTAAAAAAGAGTTAGCTTATAACTCAGCAGTAGTATTAGTGTTCTGTGTATTATTCGGAATCTTTTTCTCTGCAAGCGATGCTATTATTGCATTAATCTTAAAATTATTGGGGATGAATTAATATGTCTGGAATGAATGATGAAGGAAGACGCTGGTATGTCGTTAATACATATTCAGGTCATGAAAACAAAGTAAAAGAAAACTTAGAAAAACGTGTTGAATCAATGGGGTTACAAGATTGTTTATTTAATATTGTTATTCCTGAACATGTTGAAACAGAAATTAAAGACGGTAAAAAAATAAATAAAACAAAAAACATGTTCCCAGGATATGTTTTAGTTGAAATGGTTATGACTGATGAAGCTTGGTATGTTGTAAGAAACACATCAGGTGTAACAGGATTCATCGGATCTTCAGGTGGTGGAGCTAAACCTTTCCCATTACCTAAACATGAAGTAGAACCATTATTAAGAAATATGGGTATTAGCACAAGCAAGGTTGAAGTTGATTTCGCTGTAGGTGATGATGTAAGAGTTATTGCAGGACCATTTGCAGGAAAAGAAGGTAAATTAGAATCAATCGATTTAGATAAAGAAATCTGTGTTGTTTTAGTTGATTTCTTAGGAACAACTACACCTATGGAAGTAGAACTTATCCAAGTTCAAAAAGTAGAATTATAATACACCCTATGGGTTAAGCAAGGCTTAATCCAGGGGTGTTTTTATATTATGAAAAAATTAAAAAAATATTGAAAAAAAGTCATAAAAACACTTGCAAAGATATATTTTATGTGTATAATATGTATTCGACGCAAAGTGTTACTAAGTGTGGAAGGATTGACATCCAGATGACCACAACACGGACAAATTTAAATAGGAGGTGTGTCGCGTGAGTAAGAAAGTCACAAGAATTATGAAAATTCAATTCCCTGCTGGTGGGGCTAAACCAGGTCCAGCTTTAGCTGGTGCAGGTATTCAAATGCCTAAATTCTGTACTGCATTCAACGATCAAACAAGAGAACGTATGGGTGAAACAGTACCTGTAGTTTTAACAGTTTATGAAGATAAAAGCTTCGAATTCGTATTAAAAACTGCTCCAACTGCAGAAATGATTAAAAAAGCATGTGGTATTAAAAAAGCTGCTTCTGATTCAAAACAAACAGTTGCAACTTTATCAGCTGACAAATTAAGAGAAATCGCTGAATACAAAATGCCAGACTTAAATGCTAATGATTTAGAAGCTGCAATGAAAATTGTTGCTGGTACTGCTCGTAACATGGGTGTAAAAGTTGAAGGCTTAGATGCCTAATTTAATGAAGAGGAGAAAGAAAAATGGCTAAAAGAAGTAAAAGATATATGGAAGCCGCTGCTCTTATTGAAAAAGGTAAAGCTTATCCAATCGAAGAAGCAGTAGCTTTAGTTAAAAAAACAAGCAATGTTAAATTTGATGCTGGTGTTGACGTTTGTTTCAAATTAGGATTAGACGTTAGACATGCTGATCAACAATTACGTGGGGCAATCGTTTTACCACACGGAACTGGAAAAAGTAAAAAAGTATTAGTAGTAACTCAAGGTGCTAAAGCTGAAGAAGCTAAAGCAGCTGGTGCTGATGTAGTTGGAGGAACTGAAATCTTAGAAGAAATCAAAAAAGGTTGGTTAGATTTCGAAGTAATGATCGCAACTCCAGATATGATGGCTGAATTAGGAAAATTAGGACGTATCTTAGGACCTAAAGGATTAATGCCAAACCCAAAAACAGGAACTGTAACTATGGATGTAGCTAAAGCAGTTGCTGAAACAAAAGCTGGTAAAGTAACTTACCGTACAGATAAAGAAGGTAACGTTCATATGCCAATCGGTAGAGTATCTTTCGAAGATGCTAAATTAGTAGAAAACTTTGTTGCAGTTAGAGATTTATTAGTAAAAATCAAACCATCTGTAGCTAAAGGAACTTACATGAAAAACGTAGTAATCACTACAAGCATGGGACCAAGCGTAAAAGTTCAAGCTTAATCCCTATTAAAAATCGTCGCAATCAATATACCGTAGACAGCAACGGGGAAGGACCTTAATAATGTTGCCGAGGTGATATTGTCAACTAACATTGACAACTCCCTCGTTACGTGGGAGTTTTTTAACGGATATATTGTTGCATATATAAAAATATATAGGAGGTGTAACAATGTCAAAAGAAATTATTGAAGCAAAACAACAGGTTGTTAACGAAATCGCTGAAAGCTTAAAAAGTTCACAATCTGCAATCGTTGTTGAATACCGTGGATTAACTGTAGCTGAAATGACTGAATTACGTAGAGCTTTAAGAGCAGAAAACGTTGGATTCAAAGTTTACAAAAACACTTTAGTTCAAAGAGCTGCAGAACAAGAAGGTATGGCAGAGTTAAACCCACATTTAGTTGGGCCTAACGCAATTGCTTTTGGACATGAAGATGCGGTTGCTCCTGCTAGAGCTTTAGCAGAGTTCGCAAAAACACATAGCGCTTTAGTTATTAAAGCTGGTTATGTTGAAGGTAAATTCTTACCAAAAGAAGAAGTGGAAGAAGTAGCTAAATTACCTAACCGTGAAGGTATGTATTCTATGTTACTTTGTTGCATGAAAGAACCTGTTGCAAAAGTTGCAAGAGTTATTCAAGCACTTGCTGACAAACAAGGTGAAGGTGAAGCAGCTCCTGCTGCTGAATAATTAACAATTAATTTATTGGAGGATAATTAAAATGGCAAAATTAACACATGAAGAAATCTTAGCTTTCTTAGAAGAAGCTACAATTTTAGAATTAAATGAATTAGTAAAAGCAATCGAAGAAAAATTTGATGTAACTGCTGCTGCTCCTGTAGCTGTAGTTGCTGGTGGTGCTGAAGCTGCTGATGCTGCTCCTGCTAACGTAACTGTAACATTAACTGACTGTGGTGGAACTAAAGTTAAAGTTATCAAAGCAGTAAGAGAAATCACTGGTTTAGGATTAGTTGAAGCTAAAGGATTAGTTGACAAATTACCAGCTGAAATCAAAAAAGACATTCCTGCTGAAGAAGGAGCTAAAATTAAAGCTGCTTTAGAAGAAGCTGGAGCTACTGTTGAAGTTAAATAATTAACTGATTAAGTACAAAAAATAAAAGCCCTTTTTAAGGGCTTTTTTTCATAGGAGAATATATGGCACATTATTTTACAAATAATACTGATTTAAAATCAGAGAAAAGAACTATTGTTTTTCGTTTTAGAGATCATCATATTACATTTGTTGGTGATAATGGTGTGTTTTCTAAAGAAAAGATTGATTATGGATCAAGAGTACTGTTAGATGCAGTAGAAATTAAAGAAAATCATAAGTCATTGCTAGATGTTGGGTGTGGATATGGGACTTTAGGAGTATCTCTTAAGACTGTTTATCCATGGTTACATGTAGAAATGGTTGATGTAAATGAAAGAGCTATAAATTTAACGCAAGAATCTATTGAAATTAATAAATTAAACGATATAATTGCTTATGAAAGCTATATCTATGACAATGTTAAAAATAGTTTTGATGTGATTGTATCGAATCCGCCTATTAGAGCAGGGAAAAAAGTTGTTTTTGAGATCCTAGAAAAAGCAAAGGATCATTTAAATGATAATGGTGAACTATTTGTTGTTATTCAAAAGAAACAAGGTGCACCTTCTGCAAAGAAAAAAATGGAGGAAACTTTTGGGAATTGTGAAGTTATTTCACGTGACAAAGGATACTTCATATTGAAATCTATAAAGACAGACACTGATTTTTAAAATTGTAATTTTCGAATGAAATTTATTTGTTAGGTATTGACTAAAACTAGTCTCTATGCTAGTATACTATAATGCCTACTCATATTTTAAAGCAGTGTTTTTTCACTATGCTTTGTTAAAGAGATAGAGATAATTGATAAGGAGTGAAGCCAATTTGGAAAAGAATGTAACTCAAGCAAAAAGTCGTATTAATCGTAGAAATTATTCACGTGTTAGTGGGTCTTTAGAACTACCTAACTTAGTGGAAATTCAAACAAATTCATACGAATGGTTCAAAAATGAAGGTATTATTGAGGTTTTTAATGACGTTTATCCTATTACCAACTTTAATGAAACATTAAGATTAGAATTTGTTGACTGTCGTTTTGACAAACCAAAATATTCAGTAGACGAAGCAAAAGATAGAGATGCTAACTACTCTGCACCTATCCGTGCAACTCTTCGTTTAGTGAACAATGGAACTGGTGAAATCAAAGATAATGAAGTGTTCATGGGTGATTTTCCACTTATGACAGATTCTGGAACTTTTATCATCAATGGTGCTGAACGTGTAATTGTATCACAATTAGTTCGTTCACCAGGAGCATACTTTGGAGATGCTATGGATAAAAGTGGTAAAGTTGTTTTCAACGGAAACTTAATTCCTTCAAGAGGAACTTGGTTAGAGTTTGAAAATGATGCAAAAGATATTTTAAATGTTCGTATTGATAGAACACGTAAAATTCCAGGGACTATTTTATTACGTGCTTTAGGTTTAAGTAGTAATGAAGATATTATTAGAGTATTAGGTGAACATGAATATATCGGTAATACTTTATTAAAAGATCCTACTACAAATACTGATGAAGCATTAATTGAAATTTACAATAAACTAAGACCAGGGGAACCAGCTACTTTAGATGGGGCTAATTCTTTATTGTACGCAAAATTCTTTGATGCAAAAAGATATGATTTAGCAAAAGCTGGACGTTTTAAATTAAGTAAAAAATTAAATGTGTTAGACAGAATTACTAATAGAGTATTAGCTCAAGATATCATCGATGTTGATGGTAATTTAGTAATGGAAGAAGGAACTTTCTTAAGTAAAGATAAAGTTGATTTATTAAAACCTGTTTTTGAAGCAGGAGCACATGTTATTGATATTGAAACTAATCCAACTATGAAATCTACAGGTAGAGTTCATGTTGTTGAAGTTTATGTTGATGAAACTAAATCTAAAAAAATGAGAGTTATTGGGACTGATTTATCATTAACTTGTAAATATGTTACAATTTCTGATATGATCGCAGCTTACTCTTATATGTTAAACTTAGTTGATATTTATAATTCATTAGATTTAGCAAGTGACGATAGAGTTAATTTAATGAGCAGAATTGGTTTATTAGATGATATCGATCACTTAGGAAACAGAAGAGTACGTTCTGTTGGTGAATTAATTCAAAACCAATTTAGAATTGGTTTATCAAGAATGGAAAGAGTTGTTAAAGAAAGAATGTCATTATCTGAAATTGATAGTGTAACTCCACAATCTTTAACAAATATTCGTCCATTAACAGCCGCAATGAAAGAATTCTTTGCGTCTTCACAATTATCTCAATTTATGGATCAGATTAACCCTCTTGCAGAGTTAACAAATAAACGTCGTTTATCTGCATTAGGTCCAGGTGGTTTATCAAGAGATAGAGCCGGAATGGAAGTTCGTGACGTGCATACATCTCACTACGGACGTATTTGTCCTATCGAAACACCTGAAGGTCCAAACATCGGGTTAATTACTACATTAGCTTCATATGCAAAAATTAATAAATATGGATTTATTGAAACTCCATATCGTAAAGTTAATAATAGTGTTATCGATGAAGATGATGTTCGTTATTTAACTGCAGATGAAGAAAAGAACTATATTATTGCGCAAGCAAAAGTACAAATTGATGAAAATGGAAAAATCTTAGATGAACAAGTTATTGCTCGTCATTTAGGTGAAAATATTTATGCAAAACCTGAAGAAGTTGATTTTATTGATATTTCTCCAAAACAAATCGTATCAGTAGCAACTTCATGTATTCCGTTCCTAGAAAACGACGATGCGACTCGTGCGTTAATGGGTGCCAACATGCAACGTCAGGCAGTACCTTTATTAGATCCACATACTCCATTTGTTGGAACAGGTATGGAATATCAGGCAGCAAGAGACTCTGGTGCTGCAGTAGTAGCTAAAAAACCAGGTGTTGTTACTTACGTAGATGCTAAACAAATCATTGTTGAGGAAGAAGAAGGACCACATAAATACAGATTAACTAAATTTGGACAATCAAATGCAGGAAGCTGTATTAACCATAAGCCTATCGTTAAAGCTGGAGACAAAGTTGTTAAAGGTGAAGTATTAGCTGATGGTCCATCAATGGAACAAGGTGAATTAGCTTTAGGTCAAAACGTATTAGTTGGATTCATGACATGGAATGGTTATAACTACGAAGATGCCATCATTATGTCTGAACGTTTAGTAAAAGAAGATGTTTATACATCTATTCATATTGAAGAATATAGTATCGAATGTAGAGATACTAAACTTGGCCCAGAAGAAATTACTCGTGACATTCCAAACGTTGGAGAAGAAGCGCGTAAAAACTTAAATAGTGAAGGTATCATTATGATTGGTGCTGAAGTTAAAGAAGGAGATATTTTAGTAGGTAAAGTAACTCCAAAAGGTCAAGCTGAATTATCAGCTGAAGAAAAATTATTATTAGCGATCTTTGGTGAAAAATCTAGAGAAGTTAAAGATAATTCATTAAGAGTTCCTCATGGTGGGGCTGGTATCGTTCATGATATTAAAGTCTTCTCAAGAAAAAATGGGGATGAATTACAACCAGGTGTAAATAAAGTTATTAAAGTTTACATTGTTCAAAAACGTAAAATCTCTGAAGGAGATAAAATGGCAGGACGCCATGGTAACAAAGGGGTTATCTCAAAAATCTTACCAATCGAAGATATGCCACACTTAGAAAATGGTACATCATTAGATATCATGTTAAATCCATTAGGGGTACCTTCACGTATGAACATCGGACAAGTACTTGAATTACACTTAGGATATGCAGCAAGAGAATTAGGAGCATATTTTGCAACTCCAGCCTTTGACGGTATTAATTCTAAAGACTTAGAAGAAATTATGGCATCAGCAGGTATGTCTGTTGATGGTAAATTACCTGTTATTTCAGGACGTACAGGTGAATATTTCGATTCACATATTTCAGTAGGGGTAATGTACATGATCAAACTTGCGCACATGGTTGATGACAAGTTACATGCTAGATCAGTAGGACCTTACTCATTAGTTACTCAACAGCCATTAGGAGGTAAAGCTCAAAATGGTGGACAAAGATTTGGGGAGATGGAAGTTTGGGCCTTAGAAGCATATGGTGCAGCTTACACATTACGCGAAATCTTAACTGTTAAGTCTGATGACGTTGTTGGACGTGTTAAAACATATGAAGCAATTGTTAAAGGACAAAAATTACCTGAACCAGGATTACCAGAATCATTTAGAGTATTAAAGAAAGAGTTACAAGCTTTAGCTTTAGATATTCGTATGTTAGATGATGAAGGTAAAGAAATTGACGAAAGAAAAATTGAAGATGAAGAACGTCGTTTCCCAACTTCAATTGATACAACTCCAGAAGATTCTTCAATGACTACAGAAGTCATTGAAGATGAAATCGCTGGTGATTTTGATGAATCTGATGAATCATTTGATGATTTAGATGAAATCTTAGATGATTTATTTGATGATGAAGAAAATGACGAAGAATAGGAGGAACAATGAATGGCAGATGTTAATAACTTTTCAGCAATCCAGATTGGATTAGCTTCTCCAGACAAAATTCGTGAATGGTCATATGGTGAAGTTAAAAAACCTGAAACGATTAATTATCGTTCCCAAAAACCAGAAAAAGATGGTTTATTCTGTGAAAAAATCTTTGGGCCATCTAAAGATTGGGAATGTAGCTGTGGTAAATATAAGAAAGTAAGATACAGAGGAGTAGTCTGCGATCGTTGTGGTGTAGAAGTTACAAAATCTTCTGTACGTCGTGAACGTATGGGGCATATTGAACTTGCAACTCCTGTAGCTCACATTTGGTATTTAAAAGGTATTCCTTCAAGAATGGGACTTATTTTAGATATGTCTCCAAAACAATTAGAAGAAATTATTTATTTCGTTTCTTATGTTGTTACTGATAAAGGAAGTACACCTTTAGAATTCAGACAAGTATTAACTGAAAGAGATTATCGTAACTGTTATGAAAAATTTGGAAATCAATTCCAAGCAAAAACAGGTGCAGAAGCAATTAAAATCTTATTACAAAAAGTTGATCTTGATGAAGAATTTGAAAATGTTAATAAAGAATTAAAAGAAGCACAAGGGCAAAGACGTACTAAATTATTAAAACGTTTAGAAGCAATTGAAGCATTCAGACAATCTTCTAATCAGCCAGAATGGATGATTTTAGACGTATTACCAGTAATTCCACCTGATTTAAGACCTATGTTACAATTAGATGGTGGACGCTTTGCAACAAGTGATTTAAATGATTTATATAGACGTGTTATTACTCGTAATAACCGTTTGAAAAAATTATTAGAATTAGGAACTCCATCTATTATCGTACAAAACGAAAAACGTATGTTACAAGAAGCAGTAGATGCTTTAATTGATAATGGACGTCGTTCTAAACCTATTACAGGTGCTGGTGGAAGACCATTAAAATCTTTAAGTCATACTTTAAAAGGTAAACAAGGTCGTTTCCGTCAAAACTTACTTGGAAAACGTGTTGATTATTCAGGACGTTCAGTTATCGCTGTTGGACCAGATTTAAAAATGCACCAATGTGGTATTCCAAGAGAAATGGCATTAAACTTATTTAAACCATTCGTAATCAGTGGTTTAGTAAGAGAACAAATTGCTACAAATATTAAGGCTGCAGAACGTTTAATTGATAAAATGGATGATGTAATCTGGCCAATCGTAGAAGAAGTCATCAAACAACATCCAGTATTATTAAACCGTGCGCCTACACTTCATAGATTAGGTATTCAAGCATTTGAACCTAAATTAGTAGAAGGACGTGCTATTCGTCTTCACCCACTTGTATGTCCAGCGTTCAACGCCGACTTCGATGGGGACCAAATGGCTGTCCATGTTCCATTAGGTGAAGAAGCAATTCAAGAAGCAAGACAATTAATGCTTGGTTCAAGAAACGTTTTAGGACCTAAAGATGGAAAACCTATCGTTACTCCTTCTCAGGACATGGTGTTAGGAAATTATTACTTAACATTAGAAGATGCTGGTAAAGTAGGAGAAGGTAGTGTATTTGCAGATGTTAATGAAGTTTTAATGGCATATGATGCTAAAACTGTTCATTTACACACAAGAGTGGCTATTAGAGGTAAATCATTAAATAACCAAACATTTACAAAAGAACAAAATGATAGTTATTTAATTACAACTGTTGGTAAAATTATCTTTAACCAAATCTTTGATGGAACTTTCCCATTCATCAACGATTCAAGTAAAGAAAACTTAGTAGCTACACCTGCAAAATACTTCGTTCCATTAGGAACAAATATTAAAGAACATATTGCAGCTCAGCCTATTATCCCACCTTTAGGGAAAAAAGCTTTAGGAAATATCATCAACCAAGTATTTAGACCTGATGATATTACTCATACTGCAACTATGCTTGATAAATTAAAAGATCAAGGATTCCATTATTCAACAGTAGCTGGAATCACTGTTTCAGTATACGATATTCAAGTTCCTCAAAATAAATATGTATTATTTGAGGAAGCTGATGAAAAATTAGAAGTAATCAAAAAATTATACAACAAAGGGAAAATCACTGATGAAGAAAGACATAACATCACTATCAAATTATGGGAAGGTGTTAAAGATCAAGTTCAAGCAGTCGTAGCTGGAGAGTTCGGTGCGGATGCTAAAAACCCAATCTTCATCATGTCTGATTCAGGTGCCCGTGGTAATATCTCGAACTTTACTCAGTTAGTAGGTATGCGTGGATTAATGTCAAATCCAAAAGGTGAAACTATTGAACTTCCAATCAAATCTTCATTCCGTGAAGGTTTAACTGCATCAGAGTTCTTCATCTCTACGCATGGTGCGCGTAAAGGTTCGACAGATACTGCCTTAAAAACTGCCGATTCAGGATACTTAACAAGACGTTTAGTAGACGTTGCACAAGAAGTTATTGTTACTGAAGATGACTGTGGAACTGACAAAGGTTTCTTAGTTACTGAATTATATAACACATCTGACAATTCTGTTATCGTACCATTATATGACAGATTAGTTGGACGTTGTTCACAAAAAGATATTTATAGTCCATTAAATGGAGAGTTACTTGTAAGTGCTGGTCAAATGATGGATGAAGCAATCGCTAAAAAGATTACTGATGCTGGAATTAAAGAAGTTGAAATCAGATCAGTATTTGGATGTATTGCTAAAAACGGAATCTGTAGAAAATGTTATGGTCGTAACTTAGCTACAGGTGAAGAAGCATTAATTGGTGAAACAATTGGTATTATGGCTGCTCAATCTATCGGTGAACCTGGTACTCAGTTAACAATGCGTACGTTCCACATGGGTGGGGTTGCTGGTGGTGCTGACATCACTCAAGGGTTACCTCGTATCCAAGAGTTATTCGAAGCACGTACTCCAAAAGCTAAATCAATTATTTCTGAAATTGATGGTAAAGTTACAAATATCATTGATAACAATGGACGTGAAGAAGTTGTTATTACAAATGATTTAGAATCTAAGAGTTATTTAGCTCCTTACGGTGCAAAATTAAGAGTTGCTGTAGGAGATGATGTAACTGTAGGTTCTAAAGTAACAGAAGGGTCAATTGATCCAAAAGAATTATTAGCCGTTGCTGATGTAGAAACAGTTGAAAATTATATCTTAAAAGAAGTACAAAAAGTATATCGTTTACAAGGTATCGAAATTTCTGATAAACACATTGAAGTTATCGTAAGCCAAATGGTTAAGAAAATTAAAATCATCGAAGGTGGAGATACTGGAGCATTACCAGGAACACATGTTGATGTTAAACGATTTACAGAAATTAATAAAGAATCATTAAGAGATAGAAAACGTCCTGCTGTAGGAAGACCTTTATTATTAGGTATTACAAAAGCTTCGCTTGAAACTGAATCATTCTTATCTGCAGCATCATTCCAAGAAACAACTAAGATCTTAACTGATGCAGCAATCAAAGGAAAAGTTGATGATTTAAGAGGTTTAAAAGAAAATGTAATTATTGGTAAATTATTACCAGCTGGTACAGGATTACGTGGTGCTTTAAAATCTCCTGAAACTATCTTAAGAGAACAAGAAGAAGAAAGAAAACGTAGAGAGCTAGAAGAAATCGAAATGCTTGAAGCGGAAGAATATCAAGATGATTTATTAAACACTTCTTTAGAAGAAGAATTTATTAGTTTAGATTAATATGAAAAAGGAACTTGAAAAAAGTTCCTTTTTTTATTGAATTATTATTGACACATAATATCTCTTAGTGTATAATTCACTTCGGTACTCGTGATTGAGTATATTTATTTCGGGAAAAATTTGAAACACCCGATATAGTGTGTTAACAAAAACTGAAAGGAGAAAAATCATGCCTACAATTAACCAATTAGTAAGAAAAGGACGTAGTGAAAAAACATCAAAATCTAAATCACCTGCGTTAAATAGAGGATATAACTCATTATTAAAAAAACCAACTAATTTGAGTGCACCTCAAAAACGTGGTGTTTGTACTCGTGTTGCGACTATGACACCTAAAAAACCTAACTCAGCTTTACGTAAATATGCCCGTGTACGTTTATCAAACGGGATGGAAGTAACAGCATATATTCCAGGAATTGGACACAACTTACAAGAACACAGCGTTGTTTTAATTCGTGGAGGACGTGTTAAAGACTTACCTGGGGTTCGTTACCATATTATCCGTGGTACAATGGACTGTGCTGGAGTTAAAAATCGTATGCAAGGACGCTCTCGTTATGGAGCTAAAAGACCTAAAAAATAAGAGATAGGAGGAAATAATCGATGTCAAGAAGAGGACGCGTAGCAAAAAGAGATGTATTACCTGATCCAATTTATAATTCAAAGGTAATTACAAAATTAATTAACAATATCATGCTTGATGGTAAAAAAGGTGTTGCACAAAACATCTTATACGAAGCATTCGCAAAAGTAGAAGCAAAAACTGGAAATCCAGCTATGGAAGTTTTTGATCAAGCTATCAACAACATTATGCCAGTTTTAGAATTAAAAGTTAGACGTATCGGTGGGGCTAACTACCAAGTACCTGTAGAAGTAACTCCAGAAAGAAGAATTACTTTAGGGTTAAGATGGTTAGTTAACTATTCTCGTTTAAGAAACGAAAAAAATATGGTTGATCGTTTAGCTAATGAAATTATTGATGCATCTAATGGAACTGGGGCTTCTGTTAAAAAGAAAGAAGACACTCATAAAATGGCTGAAGCTAATAAAGCATTTGCTCATTTCCGTTGGTAATAAAAAGGTAAAACCTGAAAGGAGAAAACTATGGCACGTGAATTTTCGTTAGAAAATACTCGTAATATTGGGATTATGGCTCACATCGATGCTGGGAAAACAACAACAACTGAGCGTATCTTATATTACACTGGAAAAATTCATAAAATCGGTGAAACACATGACGGTGGTTCACAAATGGACTGGATGGAACAAGAAAAAGAACGTGGTATTACTATTACATCTGCAGCAACAACTGCACAATGGAAAGGTAACCGTGTAAACATTATTGATACTCCGGGCCATGTAGACTTCACTGTAGAGGTAGAACGTTCATTACGTGTACTTGATGGTGCAGTTACTGTATTAGACTCAAAAGCTGGTGTTGAACCTCAAACTGAAACAGTTTGGCGTCAAGCAACAACTTATGGAGTACCAAGAATTGTATTCTGTAATAAAATGGATGCAACTGGTGCTGACTTTATCATGTCAGTAGAATCAATTGGTAAAAGATTAGATGCTAACGCAGTAGCATTACAATTACCAATTGGTGCAGAAGATACTTTCGAAGGTATCATCGACTTAATGACAATGCAAGCAGTTCATTTCGAAGGGGCAACAGGAGAAAAATTAGTTTACTCAGAAATCCCTGAAAACATGAGAGATATGGCAGAAGAATATCGTGAAAAAATGATTGAAGCTGCTGTAAACTATGATGATGAATTAATGATGAAATATTTAGAAGGGGAAGAAATCACAAAC
>JAZLDV010000068.1:0-40192 GCA_045614925.1 Coprobacillaceae bacterium
AGTTTTAAAATCAAGCTTAGCTGCTCAAACTCATACACCAGGATTCGTAGAAGTTAATGCTGATAAAATGGAAGGTAAATTCGTAAGATTACCAGAAAGATCAGAATTAAACCAAGAAATCAATGAATCATTAATCGTTGAGTACTATAACAGATTAGGGTAGTCATAATTGACCGATTAAGATATCTGATACATTCAGATATCTTTTTTTGTATAAAAAAATGTGCATAAATGCACATTATTTTAATATTTCTGTACCGATAATACGATCGAATTCTCTTATATCACATTTTGTAGCGATTTCAATTTTAAAATCTCCTGAACGTGTACAGAATTGTAATTCAGCAGTTAAATCTAATGGCCCAACATTTTCACTAGACCACATAGTAATAGATTTATAAGGAATAGAATAAACATCAACTTTGATTCCAGTTACTCCTTGAGCATCTCTAATAATAATACGTTTGTTTGTTAAAGCTGCTATATCTCTAACTGTTTTATAACATTGAATAACTTCTTCGCCATCTACTAAGATTTCTAGAATATCTTTAGATGGTTTGCATTTTGAAATAAAACTCCATTTTAAAATATTTTCTTGAACACTATGCATATAATCACTTCTCCTTTTTATTATTATATAATTTTATGGTTTAAATGAAAATACATGTAAATAAAATTTATAGTTTATTGTATACCAAGTAGTGAAATTTATGTAATTTTGTGGTAGAATAAAAGAACATGAAGAAAGGAATTTAGTGTATGGAAAAAATTCAAGAATTAATTGAAAAAATTGGTACAACGAATTTGATTTATTGTGGAATCGGACTAGTTGTTGTTTATATATTAGGTGTAATTATTAAATTTATTCGTTTAAAAAATTTCAAACGAAAAGTAGATGATATTGATCAGAAAGTAAATGGTATAAAATCATTGCCATTACAATATAGATTAGGTAGGGTTCATAGCATTAGCAAGAATATGCCTGAAATCGCTCCTAAATATCAGGAGTTTTCCCAAGAATATCAAAGAATAACAAGTTATTATAAAAATACACTTTCAGTAGAGTTAAATGAAGTAGATGAAAAAATTTATTATAGAAAAACTCGTAAAATTTCTAAAAGAATTAAAGGTTTATATAAAATGTTATCGTTATATGAAACAGATTCAAAAAAACTTTTAAAAGCAATGGAAGAAATTACTGAAGTAGAAAATATTCAAAGAGTAGAAATTATTAAAATTAAAGAAATTTATCGTAATTCAATCGATAATTTTGAAAAAATGAGATATAAAGTAGATGACTTTGTTCCTCATTTAAGTAATTATTTTAATGAGATTGATGATGCTTTTGTGACTTTAGAAGAAATGATGAATACACAAAGATTTGAAGAAGCATCAGATGTTACAGAAGAAGTTAAAACAAAAGTAGAATGGTTAGCAGGTGTTTTAAAAGAACTTCCGGACTATGTTGTATTAGTAAGAAAAGTCATTCCTGGAAAAATTGATTCTGTATTTAAGTCATTAGAGCAGATGAAAAAAGAAAATTATTCTATTGATAAACTTGATATTTATCCTAAATTAGATGAAATCAAGGAAAAATTAGCAGAAGCATCAGCAAAAGTTAAAGAATTAAATTTTGAAAATATTTCTGTTGATTTAAAATCAATTTTAGAAGATATTGATAGTTTAAATGAAAAAATCAATGCTGAAATTTCTTCGTTTTATCAATTTAAAGATGTTTGGAAAAATGCATATAATTATGTAACTTTAATGTATAGTGAATATAAAACTTGTATGAGTGCATACTTAAAAATGAAAGATTATTTTGTATTAGACAAATATAATTTTCAAATTGAAGAGCACTTTAATGAGTTTGAAAAAATTGTCAAAGATATGAATGATTTAGAAAATATTATTAAATCTAATGATTTTTCTTATACAACGACTTTAGCTAAAATCAGTGAAATTAGAAGTCATACATTAGCACATAGTCAGTATATGAAAGAATTTAATAATAAAAAAGAAGAATTATATATCAAAGATAATCGTGCTAATGATGAATTAGAAAATATTAATATTATTTTATTAGAGATTAAATCACAAATTAAAAATAAGCATTTACCTATGATTGATGAGTCATATAAAGATTTCATCCAAGATGCTAGAAGATTAGCTTTAGAAATACAAGAATTTAAAAAACAAAAACCTATAGATATTGATGAATTAAGTTTGAAGGTTAATGAGGCTGGATCAATTATTTACAAGTTATATGAAAATGTTAAAAATTTAATTGTAACTGTAGAAATGATTGAAGAAGCTATAGTGTTTGGTAATCGTTATCGTAATG
This sequence comes from Coprobacillaceae bacterium, assembly GCA_045614925.1. GTDB lineage: Bacteria > Bacillota_I > Bacilli_A > Erysipelotrichales > Coprobacillaceae > JAZLDV01. Next base: position 2,345 of record JAZLDV010000068.1, read on the forward strand.
ACTATCTTCAAGTTAATACAGAGATTACGAAAGCAGAAGTCTTATTTAGAAATGGTGAGTATACGAAATCTTTAACGACAATCGTTGATATTATTGAAAAAATTAAGCCTGGTTCTTATGAACAGCTGATAAAAAAATCATCTAAATAAAGTATGAAAAGTCCAATAGGACTTTTCTTTTTGAAATTAAATGATGAATTGAGATAAGTGTTATGCTATAATAACTTTGAATTTTTTCAAAAAGCATGAATATATATAAAATAAGGAGGAATTGAAGATGATTTATCTTGATTATGTATCGACAACGCCAGTAAATCCTGATGTAAATAAAATGTATCAGTCTTTATTAAATGATTATTTTGCAAATAGTGATGCTTTATATTCTTTAGGTTTAGAAACAAGTGCATTAATGGAAAAATCAAGAAGTCTTGTTGCTAAATTATTAAATGTAAAATCTAATGAGATTATTTTTACAAGTGGTGCAAGTGAATCAAATAATATGGCAATTAAAGGTGTTGCATTCCAATATAGTAATAGAGGAAAGCATATTATCACAACATCAATTGAACATTCGAGTGTTTATAATGTATTTGTGCAGTTAAGAGATGTTTTTGGATTTGAAGTGGATTTTATAGGTGTTGATCAAAATGGTCAGATTGATTTAAAACAATTAGAATCTTTAATCAGACCTGATACAATCCTTATTTCAATGATGTATGTCAATAATGAAGTGGGTCTGATACTTCCTGTTAAAGAAGTTTCTCAGATTATTAGTAGAGTAAATCCTAAAATTAAATTCCACGTTGATATGGTACAGGCTTTAGGAAAACTTCCTATTGATTTATCATATGTAGATTTAGCGAGCTTTTCAGCACACAAGATTTATGGTCTAAAAGGAAGTGGAGTTTTATATAAAAAAGAATCTACAACATTAGTTTCTTTAATTACGGGTGGACAGCAGGAATTTGGTATTCGTGGAGGAACATCAAACACTGCAACTCATACTATGTTTGCTAAAACATTAAGATTAGCTTTAGAAGGGCAATCTGCTCATTATACTCATGTCTCTCAAATTAATACTTATGCAAGAGATGAATTAATGAAATTAGATGATATTGTTATTAATACACCTGAAAATGGATCTCCATTTATATTAAATTTCTCTGCAGTAGGTTATAAACCAGAAGTTATATTACATGCATTAGAAGAGAAAAAAATTTATGTTTCAACAAAAAGTACATGTTCATCGCATAAAAATGATGTTGCAAAAACAATTGCTGCGATGAATCTTCCAACAGAAGTTGCAGTGAGTGCTATTCGTATTAGTTTTTCACATTTAACAACAAAAGCACATATTGATGAATTTATTTATCATTTAAGAAATATATTAAAGACAGTAAAAAAGCAAAGGGGATAGAAGATGGAATGTAGTCATATTTTAGTTCGTTTTGGTGAATTAACGACTAAAGGTAAAAATAGAAAATTATTTATAAGAAAATTATTAAATAACACAAAAGAAATATTAGGAGAATTTTCAAATTTAGGATATGAATCTTCTTTTGATAGAATGTATATTTTATTAAATGGGGAAGATCCTAAAAAAGTTTGTGATAAATTAAAAACAGTATTTGGTATTTATTCTTTTTCTTTATGTTATAAAGTAGAAACAGATTTAACTAAGATTAAAGAAGTATGTTTACATGTTATTGAAAGTAATGAAGGACATACATTTAAAGTGAATACTAAACGTAATGATAAAGATTTTCCTTTAAGTTCTCAAGATATTAATAGAACAATTGCAGGACATATTTTTCATAACACAACAAAAGAAAATTTAAAAGTAGATGTACATCATCCAGAAATTGAAGTAAAAGTTGAGTTAAGAAAAGAATGTACTTATGTTATGGATAATGTAATTTATGGTGCAGGTGGATATCCTGTAGGAATTGGTGGTAAAGCATTATTGATGTTAAGTGGTGGAATTGATTCACCTGTTGCTGCTTATCTAACATTAAAAAGAGGAGTAGATATCGAATGTATTCATTATGCATCTCCACCATATACAAGTGATTTAGCAAGAGAAAAAGTATTAGATTTAGTTGATGTATTAAGACAATATACTCATGGTAAAATTGTAGTTCATATGGTTCCTTTTACTGAATTACAATTAAAAGTTTATGAACATTGTGATGAAAGTTATGCAATGACAGTTATGAGAAGAATGATGTATAGAATTGCTGAAGGATTAGCAAGAAAACGTAATTGTCTAGCAATTGTAAATGGTGAAAGTATTGGACAAGTTGCTAGTCAGACATTAGATAGTATGTTATGTATTAATAGTGTTATTACTACACCAGTATTAAGACCAGTTGCATGTATGGATAAATTAGAAATTATTGATATTGCTACACGCATTGGTACATATGATATTTCAATTCGTCCTCATGAAGATTGCTGTACAATCTTTACTCCAAAACAACCTGCAACTAAGCCGAAATCATTTAAAGCTGAAGCATTTGAAGCGTTATGGGATTTTGAATCTATGGTTCAGGATTGTGTGGATAATGCTGATATGATTGTAATTGATGATCTTTATAAAAATGATTTAGATTTATTTTAAAAAAAATGTATAAGATTGTTTTCCTGACACAAAATAATTATGTCAGGAGGTGAAAGACATGAACAGTGGTAAAAACAAATTAGTTGTGCCTGGTTCTCAAAATGCTATAGACCAAATGAAATATGAGATTGCTAATGAATTTGGTGTTAATTTAGGACCAGATGCATCATCTCGTGCGAATGGATCTGTTGGTGGTGAAATCACTAAAAGATTAGTTGAAATGGGACAAAGTCAAGTAGCTAACAATCAATCTAAATAATGAATGTAACTCTATATATATGAAAATATATATAGAGTTTTTTATTTTTTTGACTGAAAATGATATAAATAGGTATAAAAATGTTGATTGGTAAAAAATTATGGTTGTTTTTAGTTCATATTTTTTGTACAATATTAATGATATTTTTAGGAGGTAACAAAGAATATGACAAAAGTTATGGCGGTTAACGCAGGAAGTTCATCATTAAAATTCCAATTATTCAATATGCCTAGTGAAGAAGTAGTTACTTCAGGTATTTTTGAAAGAATTGGTTTAGAAGAAGGTATTTTTACTATTAAATATAACGGGGAAAAGAAAACAGTAAATTGTCCAATCCCTGATCATCAAGTAGCAGTAGATATGTTATTAAAAGCATTAATCGAAGAAGGAATCGTTGAATCTTTAAGTGAAATTAATGCATGTGGTCACCGTATCGTTCACGGTGGTGAATATTTCAATGATTCTGCAGTTGTTGATGCAGATGTTGAAAATAAAGTTGAAGAGTTATGTGAATTAGCTCCATTACACAATCCAGCTCACTTAATTGGATACCGTGCATTTAGAGATGCTTTACCAGGTGTAGGACATGTATTTACATTCGATACAGCTTTCCACCAAACATTAGCTAAAGAAAATTTCTTATATCCATTACCATATGAATATTATACAGACTTAAAAGTAAGAAGATATGGTGCTCATGGTACAAGTCATAAATATGTATCTGAACAAGCAGCATTAATGTTAAATAAAGAAGATACTAAAGTAATCGTATGTCACTTAGGAAATGGTGCTTCTTTATCAGCAGTTAAAAATGGTGTATGTGTTGATACATCAATGGGATTCACTCCATTAGCAGGTGTTATGATGGGAACAAGATGTGGAGATGTTGACCCTTCAATTATGCCTTATTTATGTGCTAAATTAGGAAAAACTCCAGCTGAAATGTTAGATATCTACAATAAAAAATCTGGTATGTTAGGTGTTTCTAGAATTTCTTCAGATTCAAGAGATATCGAAGATGCATATTTTGCAGGTAATGAAGATGCTATCATGACTAGTGAATTATATGCAAACATCGTTGCTAAATTTGTTGGTCAATACTATGTTGAATTAGGTGGATGTGATGCAATCGCATTTACTGCAGGTTTAGGTGAAAATGCAGCATACATCAGAAGCTTAATCTGTAAAAAATTAAATGCAGCATTTGGTGTTGAATTAGATGAAAAATTAAATGGAACTAGAGGTTCTGATAACAGAGTTATTTCTACAGCTGATTCAAAAATTCAAGTAATGGTTATTCCAACTAACGAAGAAGTAATGATTGCTAGAGATACAGTTAGATTATTAGGTTTATAAGAAACAAAAGAAGACGAAAGTCTTCTTTTTCTTTTGTTTAAATTGTGTTCATAATATGTTATTATAATTAAATAACGGGGTGAAAGAATGGAAAAATTATTAAAATTAATAAATAAATATGATCAGATTGCATTATATCGTCATGTTAATCCTGACTTTGATGCATTTGGTTCACAATTTGGGATGTATTGGACTTTAAAAGAAATGTTCCCTAATAAAAAGATAGTCACTTTAGGTGATAATGAAAGTTCTGTAGCGTGCTATTTTAAGATGGAAGATAATCAGGCAGCTTGTGATGTTCCTACTTTAGGTATTGTCTTAGATACGGCAAATATTGATAGAATAGATGGTGATTACAGTTTTTGTGATGAATTAGTAAAAATTGATCATCATATTATTATTGATAGTTATGGAGATTACAATATTGAAATTCCTACTGCTTCATCATGTAGTGAAATTGTGACTTTATTATTAAAAAGTCAAAATATCAATATTCCTCTTTATTCAGCAGAAGCTTTATATTTAGGGATTGTAGGAGATAGTAATCGTTTCTTATATAACTCAACAACACAGTCAACTTTTGAAGCAGCGAGCTATTTATTAGATATGGGTATCTGTATTGAAAAGTTATATCAGAATATTTATTTAAGAAAACAAAAAGATTTAGACATTACAAGACATATTTATAATTCTTACGAATATGATAGTGGAGTTGCATGGTATTGTTTAAAACATGAAGATTTATTAAATTTAGGAATCAGCAGAGAACAGGGTTCTAATTATGTAAATTCATTAGCCAATATCGAAGAATTTAAAGTATGGTTAGCAATTACAGAAAATAAGGAAGAAGGAAACTTTAGAGTTAGTATTAGAAGTAGAGAACTTCCTATTAATGAAATTGCAGCAATGTATAATGGTGGAGGTCATAAGTTAGCAAGTGGTGCAACGATTGCTAGTTTAGATGAACTTCCAGGGTTGATTCAAAAAATCAAGGAGGAATTATAATGACAAATTTTTTTAATAGTCTTTTAGATCAGTTAAGATTGAAAAGAGAAAATCATGCAAAGAAAACAAATGGTGTAGCAACTTTAATTGCATTTATAGTAACTGCTTTATTATTTTTGTTTTTTGAGTATACTTCATTGACTGCGATTAATTTAAGAAATCCAGGATTTATTTTTATGATTGCATTTTTACTAACTGTATTTAATGTGATTAGAACAGTTTTGAGTTTAAATTTTGATGCTGTATCAAAAGTGAGTGTAACTGTTATAGCATTATTATTAGTTTATTGTTTTTTAGGACAGTTTGTAAGCAGTGAATTATTTAATGCTTCAGCATATCAGGCACAATTAGGAATGGATGTAAATGCGGATTTTTATGAAGACAATAAAGCTGTTAATTATCAGTCTATCCCAGTTGTAGATCGTGACAGTGCACAACGTTTAGGTGATCGTAAAATGGGTGAAATTGTTGATTATGTATCACAATTTGAAGTAGATAACGCTTATGATCAGATTAACTATAATGATAAGCCATATCGTGTTACAACTATTTCGTATAGTGATCTAATTAAATGGTTTACTAATTATTCTAATGGTTTACCTGCTTATATTAGAGTAGATATGGTTACACAGGAATCAGAAGTTGTAAGATTAGATGAACCAATGAAATATTCTCATTCTGATTTATTTTTTAGAAATATAAATCGTTATATTAGAGTTAACTATCCGACAAAAATGTTTGAGAGTGCAACATTTGAAATCGATGAAAGCGGACATCCATACTGGATTGCTTCAGTTTATGATTATGAAATTGGACTATTTGGTGGAAAAGATGTTGTTGGAGCAATTTTAGTTGATGCAGTAACAGGAGAACATCAATATTTTGATGTAAAAGATATACCTCAATGGATTGACCGTATTTATTCTGCAAACTTACTGTTAAATCAGTTAGATAATTGGGGAAGTTATAAAAATGGTTATTTAAATACGTTATTCTCTCAAAAAGGTGTTTTAACAGCAACTGATGGATATAACTATATTGCATTAGATGATGATGTTTATTTATATACTGGTTTAACTTCTGTATCTAGTGATGAATCCAATGTTGGATTTGCACTTATTAATATGAGAACAAAAGAAGCTAAATATTATGAAATCAGTGGTGCGGAAGAATATTCAGCTATGTCTTCTGCAGAAGGTAAAGTTCAAAACCTTCAATATAAAGCAACATTCCCAATTTTAGTGAATGTTGGTGGGAAACCAACTTATTTCTTATCATTAAAAGATGGTGCAGGATTAGTAAAACAATATGCTTTTGTAAGTGTTGAAAATTATCAGATTGTTGCAGTTGGAGATAGTGTGGCAAAAGCAGAAAAAGAATACTATCAGTTATTAAAAGAAAATGGTCAATTAAAAGACAATAGCGTAACTCAACAATTAAGTGCGAATGTAACTGAAATTGTAAATGCGGTAGTAGAAGGAAATACTCAATATTACTTCAAATTAGAAGGATCAGATAAAATTTATGTTGCATCAATTTCAATTAGTGATGAATTACCATTATTAAAACCAGGAATGAATATTTCTATCGACTATATTGAAAGTGAATCACGAATTATAAGTGTTTCATCATTAAAAGTGAATTAGTATTGAAAAATAGGTGATTTTAGGGGGAATTCTTATGACAATACATAGGAATTTCCTTTTATTTATGTTATAATATGCAAATGAATTGAGGTGTTAGTCATGAAATCGAAAATTTTGGTTGTAGATGATGAAGAAGATATTAGAGTCCTTATAGGATTTTATTTAGAAAAAGAAGGCTTTGAAATGATTGAAGCAAGTGATGGTGCTGAAGCATTAAAAAAAGTTGAAAATGAATATATTGATCTGGCAATTGTTGATGTTATGATGCCTGTAATGGATGGATTTACTTTTGTTGAAGAAATGAAAGAATTTAAAGACATTCCAGTTATTATGTTAACAGCAAAATCGCAATCTGCTGATAAATTAAGAGGCTTCTCATTAGGTATTGATGATTATGTGACTAAGCCTTTTGATGCAGATGAATTGATGGCTCGTGTGAAAACAATTTTAAAAAGATATAGTATTAATGCATCAAATATTATTACAATTCATGATGTTATATTTGATGGTGATAAGTATGAAATCAGATATAAAGACGAAAAAATACATTTACCTTTAAAACAGTTTGAACTTGTTTTTGAATTAGCAAAAAATCCTAATCAGATTTTTACAAGAGAACAGCTGATTGAAAAAATCTGGGGTATGGACTATGATGGTTTTGATCGTACTGTTGATGTTCATGTGAAGAGAGTTCGTGAAAATTTAGGACATCTTCCAGGATTTAAGGTTGTTACAGTAAGAGGATTAGGATACAAGATTGAGGTAGAATAATGAAATCAATATACAGTAAATTGGTTTTAGGTTTTCTTGTTAGTATTCTGTTTAGTTTTTCTATTGCTGCTTATTTTTCGGTAAGAAAAAATTCAGAAGAAGTTGGAAAACTAACTGTACAGGAACTGCATAAATGTGTTGATCAGATTGCTGATTATATTAATCTTTTAGAAGATGATGATCTTCCTAGAGTTTTATCTGGTTATGCAGAAACATCAGATATTAGTATTTATATACAAAGTTCAGATAATAAACAGGTTTATGGTAAAAATGCTTATTCTATTTTATTGCAGTCACAAAATAGTCATTTAGGTGATTATACTTCAAATAGTGATGACTCAATGAGAAAAGTAACAAAGTCTTATATTATTGATGAACAGTTTTATACAATTTATGTACAAAAAGATATTACACAAAGAGAAATGACATTTATGGCCTCTGGGCTTATTGCATTGTTTTGTGCTCTTTTTGTAGGGAGCGTAACATTTTTAGTTATCGCAGATATCATTGTAAAACCTATTTATCGCTTGACTAAAGCGACAAATGAATTATCTAAAGGGAATTATAAAGTAAGAGTTAATTATAGTGGTGATGATGAAATTGCACGTTTAAACCGCAGTTTTAATCAGATGGCAACTCAATTAGCAAAACAAGAAGTTATTAGACAACAGTTTATTTCTGATGTTTCTCATGAGTTTCAGACACCATTAACTGCAATTCAAGGTTTTGCAGCAATATTAAAAAATGAAAAAATTTCAGATGAACAAAGAGTAAAATATGCTGATATTATTTTGTTTCATTCTAAACGTCTTTCCACTTTATCAAAAAATATGTTACAATTGACACTGCTTGAAGGAGAAGATGTTAAATTAGAAAAGAATGAATTTTCTTTAACAGATCAGTTGAATCGTGTTATAGAAACTCAAGATAATTTAGCTTTAAGTAAAAATATAGAAATAGAAATCAAATTACCTAAAAATGATGTTATTATTGAAGGAGATGAATCTAGATTAGAACAAGTCTGGATTAACTTAATTAATAATGCTATTAAATATACACCTGAAAATGGAATTGTTACTGTCAGTGTAAAGAAATTTGCCAAAGAAACTGAAGTTAGAATTAAGGATACTGGTGTAGGTATGAGTAAAGAAACAATCTCTCATATTTTTGAAAGATTTTATCGTGTAGACAAATCGAGACGTATAGAAGGGAATGGACTTGGATTATCTATTGTAAAACGTATTGTGGATTTACACAATTGGACTATTGATATTATATCTAAGGAAAATGAAGGTAGTGAATTTATTGTCAGAATTCCACATGATTATACTTTTCAGATTTCTGATATTATTTCTAAAGATGATATTTCTAAGAAAGGATAAGATTAATGTATTTAAAAAGAATAGAATTACATGGATTTAAATCATTTGCTGATAAATCAGTAATTGAATTTCAGCCTGGTATTACAGGGATTGTAGGACCTAATGGCTGCGGAAAATCGAATATTTCTGATGCTGTAAGATGGGTGTTAGGTGAACAGTCTGTTAAATCATTACGTGGTTCTAGTATGAGTGATGTTATCTTTAATGGAAGTGAAGACCGTAAAGCACAAAATGTGGCAGAGGTAACGCTTGTTTTTGATAATCAGGATCGTTTTATGCATCTTGATTATAATGAAGTTGAAATCACAAGACGTATTTATAGACAAAACAATGAGGCTGAGTACTTAATTAATAAGGAACCATGTCGTTTAAAAGATATAGTTGATTTGATCATGGATACTGGACTTGGTAGAGATTCTTTATCAATTATTTCGCAAGGAAACATTTCTACTTTTGCTGATAGTAAGCCAGAAGAACGTAGAGGAATGTTTGAAGAAGCAGCAGGTGTTGCAAAGTATAAAAAACGTAAATTAGAATCAATCCGTAAATTGGAAAGAACGAAAGAAAATTTAGAAAAAACGGATGTTATATATTATGATTTAGAAAAACGTCTTGTACCTTTAGAAAAGCAAAAACAAAAGGCTGAGATGTATCTTGAATTAAAAGAAGAATTACAATCTATTGAAGTAAGTGTATTAGTTAAAGAAATTGAGCAATTATCAGAGCATTTAAAAGAAGTGAATACATCTTTAGATGTATTAAATAAGGATAAAGTAGCTATAGATACTCAGATTTTATTAAATGATCAGCAAAGTGAAACATTAAAAAAGAAAATGTTTGATTTAGATCAGGAAGTGAATAGTCTTCAAGGTGAATTATTAAATGCTATGAATAGTGTGACATCTTTAGAAACACAAAAAGTAAAAATAGATGTTTCTAGAAAACATATTTTAGAAACAACAGATAAAAATGATTTAGAAAATCGTATTGCTTCATTAAAAGCAAGTTTATCTGATGCATTATTAGAATATAATGATCGTGTTAAACGATATAAAGAATTAAAAGAAGAAAAAATGGATTTAGAAGCGAAATTAGAAAAATCTAAAATGGATATTTATTCATTAAGAGGAACAATTGAAAACATTAATATTTCGCTTCATAATAAAAGAGATAGAAAACAGCAATTATTAAATCAGATTGAAAATAAATCTCAATATTCTCATGGTGTAAGAGAAGTATTAAAAGCAAAAGAATCTTTAAATGGAATTGTTGGGGTTTTAGGTGATTTAATTGAAACTGATGCTAAATATGAATCAGCATTAAATACTGCTTTAGGTAGTGCTGTATCATTCATTGTTACAAAAACAAATGATGATGCTAAAAATGCAATTCGTTTCTTAAAGAAAAATAGATCAGGAAGAGCAACGTTCCTTCCAATTGATACTATGAAAGAAAGAACAGTTAGAGAAGATCATTTATTAGTGCTAAATAATATAAAAGGATATTTAGGAGTTATGAGTGATTTTGTTCGTTATCCTTCATCTGTATCTAGTATAGTATCTAATCAGTTAGGAAATATTATAGTTGCTGATACTATTGATCATGCTTCATATATTTCTAAATCAACTTTTGCTAGATATAAAGTTGTTACATTAGATGGAGATGTTGTTAACGTTGGAGGATCTTTAACAGGTGGTTCCACACATGCAATGAACAATACGTTTTCTAGTAAAAAAGAATTAGAAAATATGAGTGAAGAGTTAACTCTTTTAGAAAAGCAGTTAGCTGATAAAAAAAGATTGCTTCAGGAGTATGAAAATACTGAAAGAGAAATTAGTATGAGTCTGACTCAAAAACAAATGTCTTTTGCAAAACTTGAGTTAGAATTAACTCAAAAAAGAAATGAACTTTCTTCTGCAAAAGCAGAATATGAAGATGTGACAAACAAGAAAGTAGAATTGTCGCAGATTGAACAAGGAATTGAAGATGATCATTTAATTAATAGTTTAAATGAAGCAAGAAAAAGAAAAGATCAATTAACAGAAACTATTCAGGTAAAAAGAGAATTAAGAATGAGTTTCGTTAATGAAAATGATAAATTAGAAGAGGATTTACGTCAGTTACGTAAATCTTTAAGAGAGATTCAAAATGAATTAACAGAAAAAGTATCTTTGAAAACAAGATATGAAGCTGAATTGAATCATACTTTATTAAGATTGAATGATGAATATAAAATGACTTATGAACATGCTAGAGATGAATATTATAAAGATATTGATATGTCTTTAGCAAAAGAAGATGTCAGATTGTTAAGACATAAAATTGATTCATTAGGTAATGTAAATTTATCTTCTATTGATGAATATAAAGAAGTATTAGAGCGTTATGAAACATTATCTAATCAAAGAATTGATCTTATTGCAGCTCAGGATAGTATATTAAAAGCTATTGATGAGATGGATGAGATTATGATTTCACGTTTTAGTGAAACATTTGAAAAGATTAATACTGAATTCAATATTGTATTTAGAAACTTATTTGGTGGGGGACGTGCTCATTTGAAGTATAGTGATCCTACAAATATTTTAGAGACAGGTATTGATATTGATGTTCAGCCACCTGGAAAAGCTGTACAAAATATTACTCTTTTCTCAGGAGGAGAAAAAGCATTAATTGCTATTTCTTGTTTATTTGCTATATTAAGAGTAAGACCTGTACCAATGTGTATTTTAGATGAGGTTGAAGCTGCATTAGATGTTGCCAATGTTGATCGTTTTGCAAAATATTTAAGAGAATTCTCTAGCCAGTCTCAATTTATTGTTGTGACTCATAGAGAAGGAACGATGGAAGAATGTGATCTTTTATATGGAGCAACAATGCAGAAAAAAGGTGTTACAAAATTAGTAAGTGTAAAAATTAAGGATGCTATTGATTTAGCTCAAAGTTAGGAGGAGAATTATGGGATTTTTTAATAAGATTAAAGAAGCGTTTTTTGGTCAATCAGCAAAACAGAATGAAAAGTATGTTGCAGGGCTTGATAAGTCTCGATCTTCTTTTGGGTCAAAAATTAATGAGCTTGCCGCAAGATATAGAGAAATTGATGATGATTATTTTGAAGAATTAGAAAATATTTTAATTATGAGTGATGTTGGTGTTTCAATGGTTATGACAATTATTGATGAAATCAAAAAAGAAGTCAGACTACAAAATATCAAAGATCCACAAATGATTAATGATATCATTGTTGATAAAATGTTTGTTATTTATGCTAATGACACATATATGACAACACAAATAAATTATGATAAAGATAATTTAACTGTTATTTTAATGGTAGGAGTTAATGGTGCTGGTAAAACAACAACAATTGCTAAATTAGCTCATAAGATGTTAGATGAAGGTAAAACAGTTATGGTTGCAGCTGGTGATACATTTAGAGCAGGTGCTATTGATCAATTAGCTGTATGGGCTGATCGTTTAGGTATTGAATGTGTTAAAGGTAAAGAGGGTGGAGATCCTTCTTCGGTTGTATTTGATGCCTTAGAACAAGCAAAACAAAAAGGTGTAGATGTATTAATTGTTGATACTGCAGGTCGTTTACAAAATAAAGTTAATTTAATGAACGAATTAGAAAAAATGAATCGTATTATTAAAAGAAGCTTACCTGAAGCACCACAAGAAACATTATTAGTTATTGATGCAACAACAGGTCAAAATGGTGTATCTCAAGCAAAAGAATTTTCTAAAATCACAGATATTACAGGTATTGTTTTAACAAAAATGGATGGTACTGCAAAAGGTGGTATTGTTTTATCAATTAAAGATAGTTTAAATATTCCAGTTAAATTTATTGGGTTAGGTGAAAGTATGGATGATTTACAGGAATTTGACCTTGAACAATATATTTATGGATTATGTAAAAATATGATGGAGTAATATATGGAGTCAAGTTTAGAAAAGAAACAAAGAGTAAATCTTCTAATGGATTGTTATGAAGATTTATTGACAGATAAACAAAGAGAATATTTGTCGTATTATTACGATGAGGATTTATCTTTATCGGAAATTGCAGAAGAACTTGATGTTTCAAGAAATGCAGTTTATGATAATTTAAAAAGAGCTGTTAATGCTTTAGAAGATTATGAAAAGAAACTTCATTTGCTAGAAAAACATATTCAAAGAATGAAGTTAATTGACAGCATTGAGGAAATGCAAAGTCAGACAAATGAAGTTTTAAATGATTATTTAGAAATGTTAAGAAATATTTAGGAGGATTATATATGGCTTTTGAATCTCTTTCAGAAAGGTTACAGGAGAGTTTAAAAAAGGTAACTGGTCAGTCAACATTAACTGAATCCAATATGGATGAGATGTTCCGTGAGATCAGATTAGCATTATTAGAAGCAGACGTTAACTTTTCAGTTGTAAAAGAATTTATTGCAAATACAAAACAAAAAGCATTAGGACAAAATGTTTTAGGTTCATTAAAACCTGGACAGCTTGTTGTTAAAATTGTTCATGATGAATTAGTAGAATTATTAGGAACAACAGTAAGTGAAATTAACTTCGCTAAAAAACCTACTGTAATTATGATGGTAGGGTTACAAGGGAGTGGGAAAACTACTTCTGCAGGTAAAATTGCAAAATTATTAACTAAAAAATATAGTAAAAAACCATTATTAGTTGCTGCAGATATTTACCGTCCTGCTGCCGTGGATCAGTTAAAAACATTAGGTGCACAATTAAATATTCCTGTATTTGAAAAAGGAACAAGTGTAAGTGCAGAAACTATTGCTACTGAAGCAATGGCTTATGCTAGAGAAAATAATCATGACGTTGTTATTGTCGATACTGCAGGTCGTTTACATATCGATGAACCGTTAATGAAAGAATTACAAAATGTAAAAGAAATTGTTAACCCATCAGAAATCTTATTAGTTGTTGATGCGTTAACTGGTCAAGATATTGTTAATGTGGCTCAATCATTTAATGATCATTTAAGTATCACAGGGGCAGTTTTAACAAAATTAGATGGGGACTCTCGTGGTGGGGGTGCTTTATCTGTAAGACATATTACTCATGTGCCTATTAAATTTATCGGGACAGGTGAAAAATTAGATGATATCGATTTATTCTATCCTGATCGTATGGCTGATAGAATTTTAGGTATGGGGGATGTTGTTTCTTTAGTTGAAAAAGTACAAGATGTTTATGACGAAAAAGAAACTAGAAAAACAATTAATCGTTTACAAAGTGGAACTTTTGGTTTAGATGATATGTTAGAACAATTACGTCAGATTCGTAAATTAGGACCTTTATCAGGTGTATTAAAAATGATTCCTGGTATGCCAAGTTTACCTAATTTAGATGATGATAAATCAGATAAACAATTAAAAGTAACTGAATCTATTATTCAATCTATGACTGCTGCTGAAAGAAGAGATCCTTCTATTTTAAATGCAAAAAGAAAAGAAAGAATTGCAAAAGGATGCGGAAGAACTGTAGCAGATGTTAACAAATTGTTAAAACAATTCGAATCTTCTATGATGGTTATGAAACAATTAGGTAATTTTAATCCTGCAACAGGAATGATGACTCAAAAACCTAAGAATCCAAACGTAGGAAACCCAAATAGAAAGAAAGAAAGACATAAGAAAAAGAAAAAAAGATAAAAAAATACAAAGTGTTAAGTAAAAATACTTGACACTTTATTTTTTTATGTTATTATATACGAGCAAAACAAATTAACGGAGGAAAAAAAGCATGGCTGTAAAATTAAGATTAAAAAGAATGGGTGCAAAAAGAGCGCCATTTTATAGAATTGTTGCTGCTGATAGCAGAGCACCAAGAGATGGAAGATTCATCGAACAATTAGGAACATATGATCCAACTAAAAATCCTGCTGTTGTAACAGTAAAAGAAGCTGAAACTTTAGCATGGTTAGAAAAAGGTGCACAACCTTCTGACACAGTTAGAAATTTATTATCTCAAAAAGGGATTATGAAAAAATTTGCTGATTCTAAAGTAAGCAAATAATTAGGAGTGTAATCATGGATTACGTAAAAACTTTACAAGATATTGCTAGTGAATTAGTTGTAAATAAGGATAAACTAGAAGTAAGACAAATGCCTTCTTTAGAAGAAGATGTTGTTGTTTTATATGTTTATGCTTCACACGATGATATTGCTAAGTTAATCGGTAAAAAAGGAATGATGGCTAATTCTATTCGTCAATTAATGTCTGTATCAGGACGTTTAAATGGAAAGAAATTAGATATCAAATTTGAATCGTATGGACAATAGATGTGTGAAAACACATCTATTTTTTCTTAAGGAGGAAAAATAATGGATAATGTAATTATTGGTCAAATCGTGAATACTCATGGAATCAGAGGAGAATTAAAGGTTAAAATTTCTACTGATTTTATTGAAGAAAGATTTAAAAAAGGAAATCATTTAATTATTGACAGTCATGGTCAATATATTGATATGACTGTAAAGAGTTATCGTATTCATAAAGGTCATATTCTTGTTTTATTTGAAGGTTATGAAAATATTAATTTGGTTGAAAAATACAAAGGATGTACACTTTTAGCGAAAAAAGATTTAGATCTTTTAGAAGAAGGTGAATATTACATTGGAGACCTTATTGGATGCGAAGTATATGACAAAGGTGAATTAATTGGTAAAGTTTCAGATGTTCATTTATATGATCATCATGATGTTTTAGTTGTTAAAGGGAAAAAGAAAATTATGATTCCTTATGTAGAAGCTTTTGTTAAAGATGAAGATATTGATAATAAAAGAATTGATGTGGAATTAATTGAGGGATTCTATAATGAAGATTAGTATTCTTTCTTTATTTCCTGAGATGTTTGATGGATTCATCCAAACTTCTATTATTAAAAGAGCAATTGAATCAGGGCATGTTAGCATTGAAGTGCATGATTTTAGAGAGTTTGCTTTAAATAAACATAAAAAAGTTGATGATTATCCTTATGGTGGAGGACAAGGGATGGTATTGATGTGCCAGCCAATTATTGATTGTTTAAAGACAATAAGAACTGATGATTCATTAGTTTTATTAATGTCTCCACAAGGAAGAACATTAAATCAGTCATATAGTCAGGAATTATCTACATATAAGCATATTATTATTATATGTGGGCATTATGAAGGATTTGATGAACGTATCAGAGATTATGTTGATGTGGAATTATCTATAGGTGATTTCGTTTTAACAGGTGGAGAATTGGCGAGTATGGTTGTTGCTGATTCTGTTATTAGACTTTTAGATGGTGCTATTCGTGATGAATCGCATGAAGATGATTCATTTAGTAATGGTCTTTTAGAATATCCGCAATACACAAGACCATATGAATATGATGGGAAAACTGTGCCAGATGTTTTAATGAGTGGCCATCATGAAAATATAAGAAAATGGAGATTGTCTAAATCTTTAGAGAAAACATATTTAAAAAGACCTGATCTTTTAAATACAAGAGATTTTACTTTAGAAGAAGAAAAAATGTTAAAAGAAATTAAAAAAACTGTTGATTAATGCTACAAATAGTGATAAAATAACAAAGTCTTTTGACGCAGAAGGTCCGCTGGTTTTAAACGTATGAACTTCGAAGAAAAATATGTATAGGAGGAAGTCATATCATGAATATGCAATTAGTACAACAAATTACTAAAAAACAATTAAGAAACGATATTCCTAACTTCAAAGCTGGGGATACATTAAAAGTTTACGTAACTATCAAAGAAGGAGATAAAACACGTATTCAGTTATTCGAAGGTGTTTGTATCGCTAGAAAAGGTGGAGGAATTTCTGAAACTTTCACAGTTAGAAAAATTTCTTACTCTGTAGGTGTAGAAAGAACTTTCCCAATTCACTCACCAATCATTGATAGAATCGAAGTAGTTAAAGTTGGTAAAGTACGTAGAGCTAAATTACATTACTTACGTGGATTATCTGGTAAAGCTGCTAGAATTAAAGAAATTCGTAAATAATAAAAAAGTATGGGTTATCCCATACTTTTTTTCTCATTAATCTTGTATAATAGAAAACACAGGTAGGTGGAATAATGAAAAAGAAAATCCAATTTTTATTTATTCAGGCTGTAATCTTTGTTTTGTTGGTTGTTGTTGTTTTTCCATATGTTTTAATACCTGTTCATATTACAGGGAATTCTATGGAGACTACTTTAAGTAATGGAGATTATGTATTAATTAACGTATTAGGTTTTAATATAGATAAAGTAGATAGATTTGATATTGTTGTTTTAAATAGTGAAGAAGCAAAAACTCAAATTGTAAAAAGGGTTATCGGACTTCCTGGAGAAAAAGTTGAATATAAAGATGATGTTTTATATATAAATGATCAGGTGGTAGAAGAAAAATTCCTTGATAAAAATTTTATGAATGAAATGAAGTTTGTTTTTAATCAAAGCGAATTTACAAATGATTTTTCGTTTCAGCTAAAAGATGATGAATATTTTGTTTTAGGTGATAATCGTATTGAATCTGCTGATTCTAGAAATTTAGGTGCTTTTAAAAAAGAAGATATAATAGGAATTAATGGATTAGTATTCTATCCGTTCGATCATATGGCTTTTTTAAATTAAAATTTGAAAATTATAAAAGTATACATAGATATAGAGATAAAGTTTTTTGTCTTTGTAAATAAAATTTGTGAGCATTTAACATCCTTGGCTATAAGAAGAAAGTTAAATGATTAAACATGATAAAACTATATAATAAGGAAGTGATATAAATGAGTAATGAAAATAAAGCGAATATTCATTGGTTTCCTGGACATATGGCAAAAGCCAGAAGAGAGATCAGTGAAAAATTAAAAGTTATCGATATTATTATTGAATTGGTTGATGCAAGAGCGCCATACTCTTCTAAAAATCCTATGATTAATGATTTGGTAAAACAAAAACCTAGATTAATTGTTTTAACTAAAAAAGATATGGCCGATGAAAATCAGACAAAAAAATGGTTAGAATTATATGAATCACAAGGATATAGAGCAATTAGTGTGAATTTAAAGAATTTTAATGAATATCAAAAGATTATTCAGGAATGCCGTTTTGTTTTAAAAGAAAAAATGGAAAGAGAACAGGCAAGAGGTTTAAAACCAAGAGCAATTCGTGCAATGGTTTTAGGAATTCCTAATGTTGGTAAATCAACTTTTATTAATGCTTTAGCAAATAGAAAAGCAACGGTGACAGGAAATAAGCCAGGTGTAACTAAGGCGCAGCAAATTATTCGTGTAGCTAAAGATTTTGAATTATTCGATACACCAGGTGTATTATGGCCTAAATTTGAAGATGAACGTGTTGCTAGAAATATTGCATTTTTAGGATCGATTAAACAGGATATTTTACCATTAGATGATTTATTTATTGATGCAATAAAATATATGAGTGAAAATTATCCTCATTTATTATTGAATAGGTATAATCTAAAAGTAGATATTGAAGAAGAAAATTGGTTACTAAATACTTTTGATCATATTGCTAAAGTAAGAAAGATAAAGCCTTTAAAAGGTGAAACAGATTATGATCGTGTTATAACAGTCTTATTTACTGATATACACGATGGAAGCATTGGTCCTATTACTTGGGAGGATACATCATGTTTCAACGCTTAGAATTTGAAAATGAAGCATATGAAGCAGGTAAAACATGTATTGTTGGCTTAGATGAAGCAGGTAGAGGGCCTATGGCAGGTCCTTTAGTTGTAGGGGCTGTAGTTTTTGAAAAGGGATATGGAAATGATTTGATTAATGATTCAAAGCAGTTAACAGAAAAAAAACGAGAAGAACTTTATGATATTATCATTAAAGATGCAAAAGCATGGTGTGTAAAAATAATAGATGTAGATGAAGTTGATCACTTAAATGTCTATAGAGCATCTCAAAAAGGAATGCTAGATGCAATAGATGAATTAGATGTTAAAGTTGATTATGCTTTAAGTGACGCTATGCCTTTAGGTGACAAGATCGAGCATAAAGCTATTGTTAAAGGTGATAGTAAATCAATAAGTATTGCTGCAGCAAGTATTCTTGCTAAAGTGACAAGAGATCGATTAATGTATCAATATGATTCTATGTATCCACAATATAATTTTAAAAAACATAAAGGATATCCTACAAAAGAACATAAAGAATTGTTAAAAAAATATGGACCTTGTCCTATTCATAGAAAAAGTTTTAAACCTGTTCAAGAAGTTTTAAATGTACAGATAAGCTTAGATTTATAAGATTTTAAAGAAATATTCTTTAAAATCTTTTTTTATTGAAGAAATATAAGACAAATATTTGTATATGTTAGTAGGAGGATAAATATATGGAAGAGTTAGTTTTATATTTCTCATTAAAATATAATGGGGATTTTAGTCGAATTTATGAGGCCATTGTTAATAAAGAACCTATTAATGAATTTTTGAAAAATGAGCTTAAAAGTAAGTTGAAATGTAAATATACAACTTTGTTTAGTAGTGATTATCCTGAAGTACTAAAACAGATAAATTGTCCACCATTTGTTTTATATTATTATGGTGATTTATCATTAGTAAAGAAAGATACAATTGGCATTGTTGGAATGAGAGAATGTGATGAATATGGAAGACATGCGACTTCTTATTTTGCTTCTTCTCTTGTCGATAAAGGATATGTGATTGTAAGTGGAATGGCTAAGGGAGTAGATACGATTGCACATATGAGTGCAATTGAAAAAAAGGGGAAGACAATTGCTGTATTAGGAACAGGAATTGAATATTGTTATCCTAAAGAAAATAAAGATTTGTATGATATTTTAAAAACAGAGCATCTTATAATGAGTGAATATCCATTTTCAACATCACCATCAAAAAAGTTATTTCCTTATAGAAACAGAATAGTTTCAGCTTTGAGCGATAAGGTTTTAATTACGCAGGCAAAACTAAAAAGTGGCACAATGATAACAGCAGGATATGCTTTAGAACAGGGAAAAGATGTCTATTGTGTACCTGGGCGTTTTTATGATTTTGAAGGATGTAATAGCCTTATTTCTCAAGGAGCAATACTTGTTAACAGTGTAAAAGATATAGAACATATATAAAATTACAGTTGACAAAATAAAAAAATAACATACAATAGTGTGCACTAGGAGGTAATCTATGAAAAAGAAATTAGTTATCGTCGAATCACCTTCTAAATCTAAAACAATTGAGAAGTATCTTGGTAGTGAATATCATGTTACTTCTTCTAAAGGACATATTAGAGATTTAGCAACAACCGGTAAAGGCGGTTTAGGTGTAGATATAGAAAATGAGTTTAAACCACATTATGTTGTAAGCAAAGGAAAAAAAGATATCGTTTCTGATTTAAAGAAATGTGTAAAAGAATCAGAATTTGTTTATCTTGCAACCGACCCAGATAGAGAAGGAGAAGCTATTTCATGGCATTTAGCTGAAGTTCTTGATTTGGATCCTTCACTTTCAAATCGTATTGTATTCAATGAGATTACAAAAGATGCAGTTTTAGGTGCATTAGAGAATCCTCGTACAATTGATCAGCAATTAGTAAAATCACAGGAAACTAGAAGAGTATTAGATCGTATAATTGGATTTAAACTTTCTAAATTATTACAAAAAAAGATTAAGTCAAAGTCTGCAGGGCGTGTACAGTCTGTTGCTTTGCGTTTGATTTGTGAAAGAGAAAAAGAAATTGATGCATTTGTTCCAGAAGAGTACTGGAAAGTAAAAGCATTATTTGAAAAAGACAATATAGAGTTTGATGCAGAACTTGCAAAATATCAGGGGAAAAAGATTGAATTAAAAAATGAAGAAGAAACAAATAAAGTTTATACTTCTTTAAATAAAGAATTTATTGTTTCTGATATTAAAAAATCTAAGAAGAAAAAAATGTCAAAACCACCATTTATAACTTCTACATTACAGCAAGAAGCATCTTCAAAATTAAATTTTAAAGCTAAACGTACGATGATGATAGCACAAAAATTATACGAAGGTATAGATTTGGATGATGAAACAGTCGGTTTGATTACTTATATGAGAACTGATTCTATTCGTTTATCAGATGGTTTCGTTAGCGAAAGTAAAAAATATATAGAAGAAAAATATGGTAAAAAATATGTAGGAAATGTTAAAACGGCTAAAAAGAGTGAAAATGTTCAAGATGCTCATGAAGGTATTCGTCCTACAAGTATTTTAAGAACACCAGAAAGCGTTAAGAAATATTTAACAAATGATGAATATAAGTTATATTCTTTAATTTATGCCAGAGCAATTGCTTCTTTGATGGCTCCAGCACAGTTTGATTCAACTTCATTATCATTAGATAATAATGGGTATGAATTTAAAGCATCTGGATCTGTAATTACATTTGATGGTTATTTAAGAGCATATGGAGCATATGAAAAACAAAATGATGAAATTTTACCTTGTTTAGAAGTTCAAGAACAGTTAATTAGTAAGGATATTCAAAAATCTCAACATTTTACAAAACCACCTGCTCGATATACAGAAGCAAAATTAATTAAAGAATTAGAAGAATTAGGTATTGGAAGACCAAGTACTTATGCAACTATTATTGATACTATTGTTACTAGACAATATGTTGTGTTAGAAGAAAAATCATTTAGACCAACTGAATCTGGAATTTTAACAAATGAGCAATTAGTAGCGTTCTTTGATAGTATTATTAATGTTGAATATACAGCGAAAATGGAAAAAGAATTAGATGAGATTGCAGAAGGTCAAGATGACTATGTGCATGCATTAACAGTATTTGAAGAAAAATTTGAACCTTTATTAGAAAATGCATATGAAAATATGGAACAGGTAGAAGCTGAAAAAACAGGTGAACAATGTCCTGAATGTGGAAGTGATCTTGTTATTCGTAAAGGTAAATTTGGAGAATTTGTGGCATGTTCATCATATCCAAGCTGTAAATATGTTAAAAAAGAAGAAGAGTCAGTACAATATACAGGTGAAGATTGTCCTAAATGTGGAAGACCAATGATTTATAAAAAAGGTCGATATGGTCAATTTGAAGCATGCTCGGGGTATCCTGAATGTAAACATATTAAAAGTGACAAGAAAAAAGCAGAACCAGTCTTAACTGACGAAGTTTGTCCTAATTGTGGAAAACCACTAGTTATTAAAAGAGGTCGATGGGGCGAATTTAAAGCATGTTCAGGGTATCCTGAATGTAAAACAATTGTGAAATAGAAGTCTCCTATAGGAGACTTTTATTTATTGAATATATTTAAATAATGAATTGATTATTTTGAGTAAACAATATAAAATCATTAATGATAAATTCTGATTAATAATTTATAAATTTAATGATATAAGGAGAAATAAATGGAAAAAGTTAATGTTATAGGAGGAGGGTTGGCTGGTGTTGAAGCGACATATCAGCTAATCAAAGAAGGTATTCCTGTTAGATTATATGAAATGAGACCTAAAAAAAGTACGGATGCTCATAAAAGTGAATATTTTGCTGAGTTAGTTTGTTCGAATTCACTTAGAGCAGATGGATTGTCTAATGCAGTTGGTGTTTTAAAAGAAGAAATGAGAATGCATGATAGTATAATTATGAGATTTGCTAGAGAACATCAAGTTCCAGCTGGTGGATCATTAGCTGTTGATCGTATTGGTTTTTCTAAAGCTATTACTGAATATATTTCAAATCATCCATTAGTTGAGGTTGTTCACGAAGAAGTGACAGAAATACTAGATGGACCTACAATTATTGCTTCTGGTCCATTAACAAGTGCACCGTTGTCTGATGCAATTGCTAAAATGTTAGATAAAGATTATTTCTATTTTTATGATGCAGCTGCACCAATTATTGAAAAAGATAGTATTAATTTTGATATCGCTTATTATAAATCACGTTATGATAAAGGTGATGCTGAATATATTAACTGTCCAATGGATGAAGAACAATTTACTGCATTTTATGATGCGTTAATGAGTGCAGAGGTTGTAAAGCCTAAAGATTTTGAAGAAAAGTTTTTTGAAGGTTGTATGCCTTTTGAAGAAATGGCAAGAAGAGGAAAACAAACATTGTTATTTGGGCCTATGAAACCTGTAGGATTAGAAAAAGATGGCGGAAAAAGATCACATGCTGTTGTGCAATTAAGACAGGACAATGCTGTAGGTACACTTTACAACATTGTTGGATTTCAGACACATTTAAAATGGCCGGAACAAGACCGTATTATTCACATGATACCTGGATTAGAAGAAGCAAAAATCGTTAGATATGGTGTTATGCATAGAAATTGCTTTATCTGTTCACCAAAATATTTAAGACCTACTTATCAATATGTTGATAGAGATGACTTATTCTTTGCAGGTCAAATGACAGGAGTAGAAGGATATGTTGAATCTGCACAAAGTGGAATTGTAGCAGGATTGAATATGGTACGTTATTTAAGAAATCAGCCATTATTAGTATTCCCACAAGAAACAGTTATGGGTGCTTTGGCTTATTATATTACTCATGGTGATGAAGAAAACTTCCAGCCTATGAAAGCGAATTTTGGTATTTTACCAGAATTAGAAATGAGAGTAAAAAAGAAAGAACGTAAAGAAGCATATGCTAAGCGTGCTATTGAAGTGATGAAAGAGTTTATCGCAAATGAATAAATTAAAAGAACAATATTTTGAATATCTAAATTATTTGAAATATAATAAAAATTTTTCAGATCATTCAGTTGCTGCATATGGTAGAGATATTCAGCAATTTATTGACTATTTGAATCAGGAAGATATTGTTTCATATTCAGAAGTGAAATATTCTTTTTTAAGAGGATTTTTAACTTTTCTTCATGAAAAGAATGTTACAAGTAAAACAATAAATAGAAAAATGAGTGCACTAAGAAGTTTTTACAAATTCTTATTAAAAAAAGAATATGTTAATGATAATCCATTTTTGCTTATTGATGCACTAAAAGAAAGTGTGAGACACCCTGATTTTTTGTTTATCGATGAAATGTCAGAACTATTAGATAGCATTGATGAGTCAGATGCTTTAGGGAAAAGAAATAAAGCATTATTAGAACTATTATATGCGAGTGGATTAAGATGTAGTGAAGCTGTTGAATTAAAAATAGAAGATATTGATTTTTCAAGGCAGTTATTATTAGTGCATGGAAAAGGAAAAAAAGATCGCTATGTTCCTTTTCATGATTTTGCAAAAGAATGTTTACTGGATTATTTAAATTTTTATAGAGATGAGATAATGAAATCAAATTTAAATGAACATCGTTTTGTTTTTGTAAATAGATTTGGTAACAAACTAACAAATAGAGGGGTTGAAAAAATTATAGATCGTATTGTTTTTGCTTATGACTCTTCTAAAAAAATACATCCTCATACATTCAGACATTCGTTTGCAACTCACTTGCTTCAAGAGGGTGTTGATATAAGGGTTGTACAAGAACTGTTGGGACATGTAAATCTATCGACAACTCAAGTTTATACTCATATTACAAATCAAAAACTTATTGAAGTCTATGAACATTCGCATCCAAGATGTATTGATGAAAAAAAGTGATTTTAACATAAAAAAATGTTGACGAAATATAAGAATAATGATATTATACCCATGTTGTAGACCTCTAGCTACAACCGCACATAAAAGGTATTAAAGCTTAGCTGCCTTGGTTGGCGAGTCTGAGAATACTATTAAGAAGGAGGTACATCATGTACGCAATTATTGAAACTGGTGGAAAACAATTAAAAGTTGAAGTTGGAGATACTATTTTTGTAGAAAAATTAGACGTTGCTGAAGGAGAAACAGTTACTTTTGATAAAGTATTATTTATCGGAGATGAAACTGCTACTATCGGAAATCCTTATTTAAAAGGTGCTGCAGTAACAGCTAAAGTTGAAAAACAAGGTAAAGAAAGAAAAGTAATCGTATACAAATACAACTCTAAAAAACATTACCACAAAAAACAAGGTCATAGACAACCTTATACAAAATTAGTTATTGAAAATATCGCTGCATAATGATCAAAGTTATTGTTAGACACAACAAAAACAAACATATAAATGAAATCAATGTTTCTGGACATGCAAAAAGTGCTGAATATGGAAAAGATCTTGTATGTGCAGGAGTAAGCAGTGCCTGTGTTGGAATTGCTAATGCTCTTGTTAAAAATAAGTTCTTTGATGAAAATATGGGAACAATTGATTTAAAAGAAGGAAAATTACAGATTAAGGTGAATCATAGTAATAATAATGTTCAAGTGGTACTAGAGACATTTGTAACAATATTAGAAACTATTGAGGAATCTTATTCAAAATACATTAAAATAACGAAAATGGAGGAATAAACCATGATGTTCAAATTAGATTTACAATTATTCGCTTCTAAAAAAGGAGTAGGTTCTACTAAGAACGGTCGTGACTCTCAATCTAAAAGATTAGGAGCTAAATTATCTGATGGACAATCTTGTACAGCAGGTTCAATTATTTACAGACAAAGAGGAACAAAAATTCATCCAGGTGCAAATGTAGGTAAAGGTGGAGATGACACTTTATTTGCAATGGTTGATGGTGTTGTTAAATTCGAAAGACTTGGAAAAACAAGAACTAAAGTTTCAGTTTATCCAGCTGCTTAATGATGACTTAGGAACCCGATCGGGTTCCTTTTTTGAAAAAAATTGAGATAAGAGGTGAAAGAATGAAGTTTATTGATAAAGTTAATATCTATGTTGAAGCCGGAAAAGGTGGAAACGGTGTTGTCGCTTTTAGAAGAGAAGCCTATGTTCCTAAAGGTGGACCAGCCGGAGGTGATGGTGGAAAAGGTGGAAGTATCATCTTTGAAGCTACAACTTCTCTTTCTACGTTATTAGATTTTAGATATAACCGTGAATATAAAGCAAGAAGCGGTGAACAAGGGATGCCTAAAAAAATGCATGGTGCTGATGCTCCAGATATGATTTTAAAAGTCCCAGTTGGTACTGTAATTTATGATGAAGATACAAATAAGATCTTAGCAGATCTTACTCATGATAAACAAAGAGCAGTTATTGCTAAAGGTGGTCGTGGAGGACGTGGTAATGCACGTTTTGCGACTAGCCGTAATCCAGCTCCAACAATTTGTGAGCATGGTGAACCAGGAGAAAAATATAACTTAGTTTGTGAGTTAAAATTATTAGCTGATGTTGGATTAGTAGGATTTCCATCAGTTGGAAAATCTACATTCTTATCTGTAGTATCACGTGCTAAACCACAAATTGCTGATTATCATTTTACGACTATTGTACCTAATTTAGGTGTAGTTCAATCTAAAGATGGTCGTTCATTTGTTATGGCAGATTTACCTGGTTTAATTGAAGGTGCTAGTCAAGGAAAAGGATTAGGACACCAATTCTTAAGACATATTGAAAGATGTCGTGTTATTGTTCACATTATTGATATGGGTGGTACTGAAGGTAGAGATCCTTATGAAGATTATGTAACAATTAATAATGAATTAAGTCAATATAAATATCGTTTATTAGATAGACCTCAAATTATTATTGCTAATAAAATGGATGAGGAAAATGCTGAAGAAAATTTAAAAGCATTTAAAGAAAAAATTGGAGATGAAATTCCAGTCTTCCCAGTTATTGCATTAATCCAAGAAGGTGTAGACATGCCTTTATATGCAATTGCTGATTTATTAGATAAAACACCATATTTTGCTGATGAAGTTGAAGAAATGGAAAATAGTGTTTTATATACATACGAAAACAAAGATGAAGTTGGATTTGAAATTCATAATCTTGGTAATGGAGAATGGAAAGTTACTGGTAAGAAAGTTGAACGTATTGTTCAAATGTCTTCACTTGGAAGTGATGATGGTATTAAGCGATTTGCTCAAAAAATGCGTAATATTGGTCTTGATGATGCATTACGTGTGGCTGGAGTTGAAGCTGGAGATACTGTATCAATTCTTGATTTTGAATTTGAGTTCTATGATTAATAGAAAGAAGGTTAAAATATGCTAGGAACAATTATTAATGTGACTGCTGTTATTGTTGGTAGTCTTATAGGATTATTGTTTAATAAAGGTATTCCAGAACGTTTATCTTCTTCTTTAATGCAGGCTTTAGGTTTATGTACAGCTTTTATTGGTATACAAGGAGCTTTTAAAGGTGAAAATACTTTAATAATGATTTCTTCTATGGTAATAGGAGTATTGATAGGAGAACTGCTAGATATTGATGAAAAATTGAATAGGAATGTAAAAAAACTTGAATCAAAGTTTGTAAAACCTTCTAAAGGGAAAAGTTTATCAGAAGGATTTATTACAGCAAGTCTTGTATTTTGTGTGGGATCAATGGCAATTGTTGGATGCTTAAATGCAGGATTAAAAAATGATTATACTATGCTGATTACTAAATCAATGTTAGACTTTGTTTCTTCAATTATTTTTTCATCAACCTTAGGTATTGGTGTAATGGGTTCTGCTTTAGCAATTCTAGTCTATCAAGGAAGTTTAACTTTGCTTGCATCATTGGTGGCACCTATTTTAAGTCAAAGTGCCATTAATGAAATGACCTGTGTAGGTTCTTTGCTTATTATTTCAATTGGATTGAATTTAATGGGTATTACGAAGATAAAAGTTATGAACTTTCTTCCTGCAATATTTTTACCGATATTATTATGTTTAATATTTTAAAATAATTTTAAAGTGAATCTTATAATGAGATTCACTTTTTTATTATTTCTGATTTTAGATTAATGCATAATTCATTGATTTATGCAACATTGCATGATATAATTTTTTAATAATTCCATAAAAGGAGAAAAATATGTATAGTTATATTAAAGGATTAATTGTAGATATTACAAAAGATTATATTGTGATTGATAATCATGGTATTGGATATTTAGTTTATGTTTCTAATCCTTATCGTTTTACGAGAGGAAAAGAAGCAGTTGTTTATATTTATCAGCAAGTTAAAGAAGATGGTATTCTTCTGTTTGGATTTACTTCACAGGAAGAAAAAAATTTATTTTTAAAATTGATATTAGTTAAAGGAATTGGATGTAAAACAGCTATTGGAATATTAGCGACTGGTGAAGTTAACCAGATTATTCAGGCTATTGAGTCTAAGAATGTGACATATTTAAAGAAAATTCCTGGTATTGGTCCTAAAGCTGCACAACAGATTATTCTTGATTTACAAGGTAAGTTTAATGTTGTTGTTAAAGAAGAAATCGTTGCTTCACCATTCTATGACGAAGCTATAGAAGTTTTAGTTGCTTTAGGATATAAATTAAATGAAATTGAAAAAGTGATGAAAACTATAAGTGGTGAAAATTTAGATACGAATGGATATGTAAAGAAAGCACTTAGTTTGTTAGTAAAATTGTAAGGAGGATTTATGGATACTAGAGATATTTTTGATGGCAATGAGCATATTGAAGATGAAGAAAGTCAATTAAGACCTCAGACATTTGATGAATATGTAGGACAGACACATCTAAAAGAAAATCTAAAAGTTTTCGTAGGTGCTGCAAAATTAAGAAATGAATCGCTAGACCATGTTTTATTATATGGACCACCAGGTTTAGGGAAAACAACAATGTCTATGATTATTTCTAATGAAATGGGAACTAATCTTAAAACTACAAGTGGACCTAGTATTGAAAAAACAGGTGATCTTGTCGCGATTTTAACACAATTAGAACCTGGAGATGTCTTATTCATTGACGAAATTCACAGACTGCCAAAAATGATTGAAGAAATATTATATCCTGCGATGGAAGATTATTGTGTGGATGTTGTTATTGGAAAAGACGCTTCAACGCGATCTATTCGTATAGATCTTCCACCATTTACACTTGTTGGGGCAACGACACGCGCTGGTGATTTATCTGCTCCATTAAGAGATCGTTTTGGTATTGTTTCTAAATTAGAATATTATACAAACGATGAGTTAAGTTCTATTATTGATCGTACAAGCAGAGTGTATCATATGGTCATGGATGATGATGCTAAATATGAATTAGCTAGACGTTCAAGAGGTACTCCTCGTATTGCAAATAGATTGTTTAGAAGGGTAAGAGATTTTGCTCAATATAATGGTGACGAATGTATTACATTAGAACGTACAAATGAAGCTTTATCGAGATTAAAAGTAGATAGTTTAGGCTTAGATGATGTAGACCACAAATATTTATTAGGTATTATTGAAAGATTTAGAGGTGGGCCTGTAGGTTTAGAAGCTTTAGCCGCTTCAATTGGAGAAGAGGCAACAACTTTAGAAGATGTTTATGAACCTTATCTTCTTCAGACGGGTCTTATTAAGAGAACACCAAGAGGAAGAGTTGTTACAGAAATGGCCTATCAGCACTTAAATATCAAAAGAGAATCATAAGATTCTCTTTTTTGTTTTATTATGAGAAAGTTTCAGATTATTACTCTTGTAATAATACTAATGTGTTCTACATTTTTAAAATTTGAAAATCCTGAAAAAATAGAAAAAGAAAAAAGTTATTTTACTATTGTTTTAGAAGGGGAGTTTTTAAAAACAGGTACCTTTACATTTGAAAAAGCTATGAGTGTTAAAGATATTGTTAAGAAAGTTGGTATAAGTAAGAATGCCAATAAAAATGCACTTAATTATGATTATGTTTTATTAGACGAGTCATCATTGTATTTGCCATCTTATGATGAAAATTGTGTTTCTTTAAATCATGCATCCAAAGATGAACTGATGAGTTTAAATGGAATTGGTGAAAAAAGAGCACAAAAGATTATTGATTATCGAAGTGAACAGCCTTTTATGTGTTTAGAAGATATTATGAATATAAGTGGAATAGGGGAGAAGACGTATTTGAAATTGAGGGATTATTTATGTTTATAAGATATCATCTGATATTTTATGCAATAGCTTTTGTTTTAGCGAATTTAACTAGATATTATCATATTATGTTTATACTCCCTTTTGTATTTTATTTATATTTTGTTTTTCGTAGATTATATTTGAAACATTTTTTATTAGTTTTACTTTTATGTTTATTGGTTTTAGTACCTAGAAATCATCATACACATGACTCAATTATAAAGGGGAAAGTTATCAAGAGTGATACTAATTCTTGCTTTGTATTAGCAAATGGGGAAATATTTTATCTCTATCAAGATTATGATTTAAAATATGGAGATAAGATAGAAGCATTAATTAAGTATAATGATATAAATGAAAATACTAATGATCTTTTATTTAATGAGAAGCAGTATCTTTTAGGTATGAATATTTATGTGAAAGGAACGATTGAAGAATTAATAAGTCATGATAAAAATAATGGTATATATAGCTGGATAGCAAATAAATTTTCAGATTCAAAAGAATTGTCAGATTATCAGAAATTATTTGTTTTTGGAGAAAAAACGGATGATATAAAAGAAGATTACAAAAAAATGAGTGAACTTTCAATTGTTCATCTTTTTGCCCTGTCAGGTATGCATATTTCGATACTAATTGGGTTGTTAGATAGTTTATTAGGTTATGTACTATATGAAAAGTATTCAAAAATTATCAGTTTTATTTTGGTTGGTATCTATGTATTTTCAATTCCACCTTCTTTTTCTTTACAAAGGGCATTTTTATGTGCATTACTACAATATATTTTTAATGATTATTTTAATAAAATTGATATACTGTCTTTTCTTGTGATTGTTTCGTTATTGTATAATCCTTATATTTTATATAATATTTCTTTTACTTTTTCTTACTTTGTTTATTTTCTTGTTTTGATAACTGGACATTTGAAATATTCTTCATTATGGATATATGTTGGAACGATTCCAATATTATTATGTTTAAATTATCAGTTACCAGTATTTTCTTTTTTTATATTATTTTTTATTGCACCATTTGTAGAATATTTTTATGTTCTTATTCTTTTAACTGTATTTTTTCCAATATTTAATTTTTTAGGGATTTTTTGCATATATCTGTTTAATAATCTAATGAATTTATTGGATTTGATTAATATAGTTATAGTTTTTTCTAAACCAGATGTTAGTTTTGTTATTATTTTTTATTTGTTGTATTTTTTTTGTATTTATAAGTATGAAAGAAATTTAAAAATTTCAAAATATATATCTATGCTTATTGCTTTGATGATTTCTTTTTATTTTACCTCACACTATAAAATTTATGCACAAGTAACGATGTTAGATGTAGGACAAGGTGATTGTACTTTAATTAGACTACCTTTAAATCAGGGAAATATACTTATAGATACTGGAGGAAGTAAAGATTATGATGTTGCTACAACACTTATTATTCCTTATCTTAAGGCGATAGGAATTGATCGTTTAGATTATGTCTACATATCTCATGATGATTTGGATCATTGTGGTGCATTAGAATCATTGACTAATAATTTTACTGTAGAAAATGTTATAAAAGAATATGAAAAAGTAAAATGGATTAATGATTTAAGGGTTGAGATACTTAAGACAAACAAAAAATATCATGATTCAAATGACAATTCTTTAATTATGTATTTAACATATAAGGGCCAAAATTTTTTATATACAGGAGACATTTCAGCGCAAGTAGAGAAGGATCTCTATTATAAGTACAAAAAATTGAAAGTTGATTATTTAAAAGTTGCTCATCATGGAAGTTCTTCATCGAGTTCACCATATTTATTTTCTCTTATAAATCCACGTGTTGCAATGATAGGGGTAAAGAAAAATAATATGTATGGACATCCTTCTAAAAGTGTTATCAATAGGTTAAACAATAAAAACGTATTGATATTAAGAACTGATATTGATGGTATGTTTCATATACGATTTTATGGAAAAGACAGTTACATTTTCCGTTGATTATTGTATAATGAATGATGGAGGTGACATTATGAATTGTGTAATTTATGGTGATGAGACTTTTTTGATGGAACAGAAATTGTCTCAATTGAAGAAAGAATATCATATTAAAGAAGAAGATATGAATTTAAATGTTTACTGGGCAAATGAAACTGATCTTTCTTTTATTATTGAAGATGCACTGACACCCCCATTTTTTAGTGATTATAAAATGATTGTTTTAAGAAACCCGATTTTCTTTACAACGAAAAAACAAAAAGAAATTCCAGAAGAAAAAATTAAAATTTTAATGGATTATTTAAAACATGATAATCCTTTTACTATTTTTGTAATATATCATGATGAAAAGAATTTTGATGAAAGAAAAAAGATTGTTAAAGAATTAAGAAAAAATGTTCAGTTTTTTGAAATAGATAAATTAGATGATAAACAATTATTTAAAGTGACTCATAAATCTATTAAATCTAGAGGATGTGAAATCGATACGGATGCTTTGGAACTTTTATTATCAAGAGTGCCT
Organism: Coprobacillaceae bacterium; assembly: GCA_045614925.1. Lineage (GTDB taxonomy): Bacteria > Bacillota_I > Bacilli_A > Erysipelotrichales > Coprobacillaceae > JAZLDV01. The sequence continues at coordinate 34,778 of JAZLDV010000068.1, forward strand.
AATGATCTTTTAGAAATTTCGCATGAAGTTAATAAACTTTGTCTTTATACAAAACATATAAGAAAACAAGATGTAGATGTAATGGTAGCGAAAAAACTTGAAGATAATGTCTTTGATTTAACAAAAGCTATATTAAATAAAGAAACTGCAAAATGTATTTCTATTTATAAAGACCTTATAGTCAATAATGAAGAACCTGTCAAACTTATTGTGCTTATTGCTTCTTCATTAAGATTGCTATATCAGGTAAAACTGTTAGATAGAAAGGGATACAATGACAAAGAAATTGGAACTATGCTATCTTTAAATCCTTTTAGATTGAAATATATTCGTGCAGATGGAAAAGATTATGATATCAATGAACTTTTAAAGAAAATTGATGAATTGTCAAAGTTAGATGTAATGATAAAAACAGGTCGTATTGATCGCTTTAAAGGTTTAGAACTGTTTTTAATGAAGATAGGAGGATAATATGGAATCTTTAAGAGAATTATATAAAATTGGAGTTGGTCCATCATCATCACACACAATGGGACCGCAAAGAGCAGCAAAAAAGATATTAGAATTATATCCGAATGCAGCTTCTTATCATGTTGATTTACATGGATCACTTGCTTTAACAGGAAAAGGACATTTAACTGATTATATTATTGAACAGACTTTTTCGCCTAAACCTGTAACATTTTCTTTTAAAAGTGATGAATTGCCATTTCATCCTAATGGAATGATTATTCATGTATATGATGAAAATAAAATTGAATTACAGTCATTTGAAATTTATTCAGTTGGTGGGGGTTCAATAGTATTTAAAGGAAATGATGTTGTTAAACCTGTTCAGGTTTATAAAGAAAAAAATATGACTGAAATTTTAAATTATGTGAATGAAAATAATATTTCTTTATATGACTATGTCATTGAAAATGAAGGTGAAGATTTTAAAGATTTTTTATATGAAATTTTAGAAGCAATGTTTACTAGTGTTGAAAATGGATTGAAAAAAGAAGGGACAATTCATGGAAAACTACAATTAAAAAGAGTTGCAAAATCAATGTATCAGCAAGCGATGAACACAAGAAGAGAAGCTGATAAAGAATTATTATTTATTTCAAGTTATGCTTATGCTGTTGCAGAAGAAAATGCTGATGGAGGAATTATTGTAACAGCTCCAACTTGTGGTGCAAGTGGTATTGTACCAGCTATTATGTATTACTGTAATAAGCAATTAAAAATTCCTAAGAAACATTTAATTAAGGCTCTAGCAATTGCTGGTATTTTTGGTAATGTAGTTAAAACAAATGCAACTATATCTGGTGCAGATGGTGGATGTCAGGCAGAGGTTGGAACAGCTTGTTCTATGGCTGCAGCTGCAATGGCATATATTTATGAATTGAATAATTCGTTGATTGAATATGCTGCTGAAATGGGGTTAGAGCATAATTTAGGACTAACTTGTGATCCTGTAGGTGGTTACGTTCAAATTCCATGTATTGAAAGAAATGGATATGGTTCTTTAAGAGCGTTAGATGCAGCAATGTTAGCAAAACAGTTAGGTTATTTAAGAAAAAATAAAGTTTCTTTTGATACAATTGTTAAAGTTATGAAAGAAACTGGAAAAGATTTATCGAGCGCATATAAAGAAACATCTTTAGGCGGTCTTGCAAAGGAATTTGGTTTATAATGAAGTATCTTTATGTACATATTCCTTTTTGTGATCACATATGCTCATATTGTGATTTTAGTAAAGTTTTTTATAATGAATCATGGGCTAATCAGTATTTGGATGCATTAGAATTTGAAATAAAAGATAAGTGTTTAAAAGATGGTTTTGATACTATTTATATTGGTGGAGGAACACCGAGTTCTTTATCATATGATCAATTGCAAAGATTATTTCTTATTTTAAAACCTTATTCTTCTCATGTTAAAGAATATTCAATAGAAGTGAACCCTGAATCAATGAATGAACAAAAACTTGATTTAATGATACAATATGGTGTGAATAGATTCAGTATAGGAATCCAAAGTTTTCACGATCATCTTTTAAAAAATATTCAAAGATATCATAGTTCATCTGAAGCGATTGAATTAATCAACTTAATTTCATCTAAAGGCATAACTGATATAAATGCTGATTTGATGTATGGACTACCTGGTCAAAAATTTGATGATCTGAAAGAAGATGTTCATTTATTAGTTCAATATCCTTTATCACATATATCTATTTATTCTTTGATTTTAGAAGACCATACTTCTTTAAAAAATATGAATTATATTCCTTTAGATGATGAAGAAGATGCAAAGTGGTATGAATATATAAATATGATTTTAGAAAATAATGGGTTTAAACATTATGAAGTCAGCAATTATTATAAAACTAAACCTTCTATTCATAATTTAACCTATTGGCATTATGAAGACTATGAAGGGATTGGTTTGGGAGCTCATTCATTAAAGAATAAAACAAGGTATGAAAATACAAGAAGTTTAAAAGACTATCTAAATCATTGTTATTTAAAAGAAACAGAAGTTTTAACTGATGAAGACTCTCTTTTTGAAAAAATAATGATGGGATTAAGATTGACTGAGGGTATTGATTGTCATATTTTAAATAAGGAGTTTAATATTTGTATCGAAGAAAAATATAGACAAGTTATTGAAAAATATAAGAATTTAAAAATGTTAGAATATGATTCGCGTTACTTAAAAGTGACAAAAAAAGGAATGAATTATTTAAATACAATTTTAGTGGATTTTTTAGAATTATAAATCTTTTTAGAACTATTTGTTTTAAAAAGATTTTTTTTATCATTAATAATGGAGGTAATACATATGTTTTAGCACATAAGTGTTGACAGTGCTAATTATTTGAGTATAATAAAATTAGCACAAGGGGAAAATGAGTGCTAAAGGAGGGGAAGAGGTATGCTAACAGCAAGACAATTGTTAGTTTTTAAATGTATTGTTGAAGAATTTATAGAAACCGCTGAACCTGTTGGGTCAAAAACTTTAATGACAAAGTATGAACTTCCTTATTCAAGTGCAACAATCAGAAATGAAATGTCTTATCTTGAGGAACATGGTTATTTAGAAAAAACTCATACATCTTCAGGAAGAATTCCTTCAACATTAGGTTATAGATTTTATGTTAATACGATTATGCAGCCAAATGTTGATGAAGAAGTTAAAAATCAAGTTGCAATGTTGTTAGGTGATCGTGAACGTTCTTTAAATGAGATTATTCAGGAAAGCTGTCAGATATTAAGTGAATTAACACATTTAACAACTGTAGCTTTAGGACCAAATTCAAGTTACGAAAGATTACAGAATATTACATTGGTTCCGCTAAATGAAAAAACAATTACAGCTATTATCGTAACTGATAAAGGTCATGTAGAAAATCGAATTTTTAATGTTAAAAATAGTGAATATTTAGAAGATTTAAAGAATTGTGTAAATGTTATGAATGATCTGTTAGATGGAACACCAATTAATCAGATTGTTTATAGACTTGAAAGAGATGTAAAACCTATTTTAAGTACAAAAATTAAAGAACATGAGATTCTGTTTAATGCATTTTTAGAAGCTTTTATGAAATTTGCAAATAACAGTGTATACTTTTCAGGAAAAGAAAATATGTTATATCAGCCAGAATATAACGATGTAAATAAATTAAGAAGACTGGTATCCGCTTTTGAAAATTCTCAATCTTGGAGAAGTTTAGAGCCACTTCAATTAGAAGATGGGGTCAGTGTAAGAATTGGAAGTGAATCACCATTGACTGATTTAGGTGATGTTTCGGTTATATCAGCTTCATTTAAAACAGGAAGACAATCTAAAGGATCAATTTCAGTAATAGGGCCTACAAGAATGCCGTATGAAAAAGTTGTTTCATTAGTAGAGTATATTTCAAAGAACTTAGAAGATATTATTTTAAGTTTTGATGACGAAAGGGAATAGAGGTGAAAAAATGAGTGAAGAATTAGTGAAAGAAGAAACTGTAGATGAAACAGAAGTGGTGGATACAGTATCTGAAAGTGAAGATTTAAATGCAAAAATTGCTGATTTAGAAAATCAGGTAAATTCATGGAAAACTGATTATTATAAAGTTTTTGCAGATATGGAAAATTTAAAAAGAAGATTAGAAAAAGAACATCAGAATTCATTAAAGTTTATGATGCAATCATTTATCGAAGAACTATTACCTGTTATCGATAACTTTGAAAGATCTTTAAGTGTGCAATCAACAAGTGAAGAAATTACAACATTCTTAAAAGGATATCAAATGATTTTTGATCAATTTATGGGTATCTTAAATAAGAATGGTGTTGAAGTTATTGAAGCACAAGGTAAAGAATTTGATCCAAATTTCCATCAGGCAGTTATGATGGCTAATGATGAGAATTTCGGTTCAAACATTGTAGTTGAAGAATTACAAAAAGGATATAAATTGAAAGATCGCGTTATTCGTGCATCTTTAGTTAAAGTAAATGAATAAAATTTAGGAGGATTTAAAAATGGGAAATAAAATTATTGGTATTGACTTAGGAACAACTAACTCATGTGTCAGTGTTATGGAAAATGGAGAAGCAAAAGTAATTGCTAATCCTGAAGGTTTAAGAACTACTGCTTCTGTAGTAGCATTTAAAAATGGAGAAATTATTGTTGGTGAAGCTGCTAAACGTCAAGCGGTAACTAATAAAGATACTGTTATGTCTATTAAAAGACATATGGGAACTTCTCATAAAGAAAACATTAATGGTAAAGATTATACACCACAAGAAATTTCAGCTATGATTTTACAAAACTTAAAAGCTACAGCTGAAGCTTACTTAGGTGAATCAGTAAATAGAGCTGTTATCACAGTTCCAGCATATTTCAATGATGCTGAAAGACAAGCAACAAAAGATGCAGGTAAAATTGCTGGTTTAGAAGTTGAACGTATTATTAATGAACCAACTGCTGCTGCATTAGCATTTGGTTTAGATAAATTAGATAAAGAACAAAAAGTTTTAGTATATGACTTAGGTGGAGGAACTTTTGACGTTTCTATCTTAGATTTAGCTGATGGTACTTTTGAAGTATTATCAACAGCAGGTGATAATCGTTTAGGTGGAGATGACTTCGACCAAAAAGTTATGGAATATATCGTTGCTGAATTCAAAAAAGAAAATGGTATTGATTTAAGTACTGATAAAATGGCTATGCAACGTGTAAAAGAAGCTGCTGAAAAAGCTAAAAAAGATTTAAGTGGAATTATGCAAACTAACATTTCATTACCATTTATCTCAGCAGGTCCAGCAGGTCCATTACACTTAGAATTAGCTTTAACAAGAGCAAAATTTGATGAATTAACTAAAGATTTAATTTCAAGAACTGAAGGTCCTGTAAGAAGAGCATTAAGTGATGCTGGTATGA
>JAZLDV010000069.1:0-18655 GCA_045614925.1 Coprobacillaceae bacterium
GTATTTTTGTCATACCAAACTGCATTGTTATGATACCAGTCTTCATCAGTATAAGAAACACCAGCACCATCACCAGGAGTTAATTCTTGTTTATAATCCCAAGTTCTTAAGATTTCACCAGTTTCTCTATCTACTAATACACACATATCTTCTACAGTTTCACTGTTTAAATCTTCAGTTAATGCTAAGAAGTTACCGTCTTCCATTTCGAATTGGTCGTGATGGTATCCACCAGGTAAACGATATTCTTTATAAATTTTTCCAACTGGAGATAATTCATATAAACCTGACATATAATAAGGCATTTTTAATAAACGATCAGTTCCAATTAATAAGTTTCCATTTTTTAAACGTTTATATTCAAATACACAAGGAATTGTTAAATGCCAACGGATATCTCCAGCATAGTCATATCCACATGCAGAGAATAATCCAGATGGTGTAACAATCATAATATTATCTTGGAAATATTCTGGAGTTGTATCACAGTAATCTACGATTTCTGGAGCTACATCTCCTACTTCGATATTAAATGTTCTTGTTTGCCCACGATATGGAGTTACTTCAATTGTATTGTTGTAATTTTGATATAAACCTACAATTGGTAAAATGTGAGTTTTTGCTTTAGGGAAAGTATGTGAGAAAGTTGCTGCTTTTGTTTTCCCTTTAATTGATAATGTAATTGCAACTTCTTCTTCAGTTTTAAATAAGATAACTGCAGCTAATGGGTTAATTAAATATGGATTATATTTAATTAATGGATTGTCAATTGTATAGTTTCCTGCTTCAAATTCTGCTAACATTTCTTTTTCAGCTTTAGCTTGAAGTGGAATCCAGTGTTCGATTTGTTTAAATTCGATTGCCATTTTTGTTTTCCTCCGTTTTGTTAATTTTTTATCATATTTATTTTACAATATATGACATATTTTTGTAATAGTTTTTTTTCATATAAGCAGTTGTCGCTTGTGTAAAAAAAAGGCATAAAAAGAGATTGGCACCCACCAATCTCTTTGTCTTTAAATATAATCAGATCCATCTTCACGTTTTAATACGTAACGAATCATTTCAAACATTTCTTCTTCTGTTTTTGCTCTTAAGATAAATACATGGTTCCCCATTGCAGGTGATAATACTTCAGGCACTTCTGTTTCTAATGAAATAGCATCTCCATATTTTGCTCTGATTTCATCATAGTTATGCATATACCAGATTCCATTTCTTCTTCCAGTATAACATACCCAGTATTTTCTCTTAATATCATAGAAGCATTGGTTATATTTGATCATATCAGCCCAGATTGTATACACATCCACATCATATGCAAAGTTTGCCATATCTGGCATATATGCACCAGGTGCTCTCATATTAACTTCTAATCCTACAATATCACCTTTTTTCCCTAATCCTTCTTTATCTTCATCTAATCTAAAGAATTCAAAATGGAAATAACGGCTTCTTGTATCAAATGCTTCTACAGCTCTTTTTCCTACTTCATATAAATCTAAACCTTCTACAGGTTGAGAATAGAAAGCAGTATCACATGCGTCATTAACATTATCCATAATAGAATTTAACATAACATGTGAAGTTGCGATTAAGATATTTTTATCTTTATCTGTAATACCATCAAATGTTTCAACATGTCCAGGAACCATTTCTTCCATGATAAAATGAACATGAGGATCTTTTGTAGCAAAGAAATAATCTAATTGCTCATCATTTTTTAATTTATATGTAGAACTTGCTCCTACACCATTATCTGGTTTTACAATAACAGGATATCCAACACTATGAGCAAATGCTTTAGCAGCATTATAATCTTCAACTAAATGATATTTTGCTGTAGGAATACCAGCACTAGCATATACAGCTTTCATTTTTGATTTATATTTCATGCATCCCATATCTTGAATTTTAGTTCCTGTAGTTACATTAAAGTCATTTCTTAATGTTGCTTCTAATTCTAACCAATATTCATTTTGAGATTCAATCCAGTCAATCTTACCATAAGTCATAGTAAAATAAGAACATGCTTTAAATACTTCCTGATAATCTTCTAAATTATTAACTCTATAATATTCAGTTAAACTATTTTTCACTTTAGGATCTAATAAATCATAAGCAGTATCTCCGATCCCTAAAACATTAATCCCTCTTACTTTTAAACGTTCACAGAAGTTATAAAAGTAAGTAGGAAAATGTGGTGAAATAAATACTAAATTCATACTATACCACCCTTTCTAAGAAGTAAGGTAATTGAATTCTCCACCAAGGCCAATCATGGTTTACATCATATCCCCAGAAATCAATCCATGCTGGAATACCTTTATAATCTAATAATTCTTTCATTCTATGAGAACTTCTGATCATATCATCTTCCCATGCACCTTGACCACAGCATAAGATGATTTTATTTTTCTTATACATTTCAACATATGGATGATCTTGTGCCATACCATTAATAAATTGTACAGGTGAATTGTTATATAAGATTTCATCGAAATATCCTTTAAAGAATAAATCACTATCATAATATCCACTTAATGCAATAGTTCCATCAAAAATATCTGGTCTTCTAAACATAAAGTTTGCTGCATGAGTTGCACCCATAGAACATCCAGTTGTAAAAATACCACTTGCTTTTACTCCACCATTAGCTGCAGTATTGATTTGTTCAATTAAAGGTACTAATTCATGAATAATATAATAATAGAATTGTTCTACCATATGAGTTCTATGTGGACCAAATCCATTTTCATTTGACCATCCTTCTTCATCAATACTATCACAGCAGAATAATTGCACTTTACCATCTTCAATTAAATGTTCAATACAAGCAACCATTCCATTATTTTCAAAATCAAAATAACGTCCATTTTGAGATGGGAAAACTAAAATAGGTTTCCCTGCATGACCATATACATTAAAAGCCATATCTCTATTTAAACATTGACTAAATTTACTATACCATTCTTTTTTCATATATTTTCCATCCTTATCCTAAAACATAATCTACAAACTCATTTACTTTATCCATACTTTCAAAACGTGCTGTATAAATAAAGTTCCCCATTGCACCTGCTAAAATATCAGGCATTCTTTCACACATAACCATGTCAAATCCATATTTCTGACAAACTTCTTCATGTGTATGAGTATAATTTAATCCATCTCTTCTACCACAATAAATACAATGATATGGACGTTCTTTACTATAATTTGCATATCCGTCTACAACCATATCTGCATAAATCTGATAAATATTAATATCATTAGCATAGTTCATCATATCAGGAGTATATCCTCCAGGTGTTCTATGATTAACTTCTAATCCAATAATATCTCCTTTTTTACCTAAACCTTCTTTATCTTCTAACATTCTAAAGAATTCCATATGGAAACATCTTGCTGCAGTATAGAATGTTTTTACACATGCTCTTCCTGCTGCTTTTAAATCTTCAGGTAATTCTCTTAATGAATAGTAATACATGCTTCCACCTTCATTAACAACATCCATAATTGGATTAGGGAATACATGTGAAGTTTCAAAAATAACTTCTTTATTCATATTTGCCATACCATCATAAGAAATAATTAACCCATTAATATATTCTTCCATAATATATTGAGTCCATTGTTCTTCTGCGTAGAATGCTCTTAATTCATCTTCATTTGAAATTTTATAAGTTTTAGCAGCCCCTACACCATTATCAGGTTTAACAACGACAGGATATCCAACCTGTTCAATAAACTTTAATCCCTCTTCTAAAGTTGTTGTTAAATGATATCTTGCAGTTTTAACTCCTGCTTCTTCATAAAATTTCTTCATTTGAGATTTACATTTAATCTCTTCAATATGATTTGTTTTAATTCCTGTTGTAATATTGAAATCAGTTCTTAATCTAGCATCTTGCTCTAACCAATATTCATTATTAGATTCTAACCAATCAATCTTTCCATAATGGAAAGAAAAATATCCCATAGCTTTAACCATTTCATCATAGTTTTCCATAGAATTTACTTTGTAATATTCATGTACAGAATTTTTTAACTCATCAGTTAATTCTTCATAAGGTGTTTCCCCGATAGCTAATACTGTCACACCTCTATTTTTTAAACATGCACAAAATTGATAAAAATTCTTAGGAAATGTTGGTGAAATATATACAAAATTCATACCCTTTCCTCCTCACTCTATAATATACACAACAATTATACCATTATTTTCTATGTTTATCGACATAATTTTACTACTAAGACGTATTTTTACAAAATTCACTAAACTTTTTAGGAAAAATAAAAAAACAAAGATTTTTATTTATAAATCTTTGTTTTAATTCATTTAATACGTTGCAAATGATAGCGAAAAATCAAACTGCTCATTCTCAGTATTCAATTCCATAATTACATCATAACCATCATAATCAATCACTTCTTCATTGATCATTTCATAATTTATATCATCACCTAAATATATATTTTCATTTAAGAACTTTCTATATTTAGTTGAAAAATGGCTAACTGGTATATCAATACCTAATTCACTTCCTATATTCTTTATCATCTCATCATCATAAGGAAATTTAATATCACTTTTAAATGTATCAGATGACCAATATACTTTTAATGTCTTTTCATCTATCACATCATTAAAATACATAGACTCAACAGCATAACAAACTCCATCTTTTTCCCCTGTAATAGTCACAGTAGAAATAACATCTTCTTCGACATATATATTTTCATCAACATAAACTTCATCAAAATACTGATTCATCATATCTATATCGCTTTCTCTTAAGTCAATAAGGTATTCTGCTTCAATATATCCTTCTTCATCTCTTAATTCTTCTAAAGATGTATATTGAGATTCAAATAAATAATCAACATCCTCAAAGAATTCTCCTACACCACTAATAACTCCACTAGTAACAGTTCCTATGATTCCTATACAAGATCCTATCATATTAATCGCAACAAAAATCAAAAAGAACTTTAAATAGGCATTCATATTTGAATTAGGCATACTTTTTCTTGAAGTAGATTGTTGCCTTTTTACAGTCTCATCAACATTCTTTTTTAGCCCCTTGAATACTTTACTCAAATCTTCATTATTCACTTTTTTAGTTTGAGAAGTTTTTGTATTCACTGACTTTTTAGGTTCTACTTTTATATGATTATGATCTTTACCACTCGCATCAAATGTATTCACATAATTATCTTTTATTTTCATCCCACAATTAGGACACTCTTTTTGACCTATCATAATCTTAGTATCACATACATCACACCTCATAAAATCACCTACTTCCTTTTCTTTATTATATCATAACATACATTCCATAATATTTATAATAATAAATAATAAAAATAATTTTTTTAATTACTTTATAAAATAAAAAGTGATTTTACTTTTTAGGTAAAATCACTTCTATTTTTGTCCCTCTATCTACAACACTATTTAAATTAATCACACCATTACATGAAGAAACAATATGTTTAACAATCGCTAAACCAAGTCCTGTTCCTCCACCTTGTCTGCTTCTGGCTTTATCCACCCTAAAGAATCTTTCAAATACTCTATGCTGTGCATTTTGTGGTATTCCTATACCACTATCTTCTATCACAATCTTTATTTCATTTTTTCCTTGTTCTAATAAAATATCAATTACCCCATTATCTTTATTATATTTAATTGCATTACTAATTAAATTAGATAATAAAGTATGCATATGACTATGATTTCCATAATAAACAAAAGATTCTAAATGAGTTTTGACAGTAATAGATTGGTTTTGAATCTGTAATTCAAAACGATCTAATATTTCTTCTATCAGATAATCTAATCTTATTGGAACAACTTCTTTATTTTCTTCCATATATTCTATACGTGATAACATTAAGATATCATTAATAAGATTCATCATATTATTCACTTCATTTTGTATTTTATTAAACATCTGATATTTCTTTTGTTCATCCGTTATAATCCCTTGAGATAATAATTCACTATATCCTTTAATAGAAGTCATAGGTGTTTTTAATTCGTGTGATACATTTGAGAAGAATTCACTTCTCATCTGATCATTTTGTTTTGTTGTTGTGATATCTACAAACAATAACGTTGTTCCTAGATTCTTTCTACTAATATAACATGCATAATACAAATCATGTATTTTTAATTCTATATATTGTTTTGATACAGGATTATGTAATGCTTCTTTTAATTCTGGTATTTTTATCTGATGCAAGAATTCATTTTTTAGATGTATTGGACCTAAAATAGATATAGCTTTATTGTTAATGTTTAATACTTTGTATTCATCATCTAACAATACAAATCCTTCATTCATCTGTTTTAGAATTTCATCTATTTTATTTTGCTGAAATCTATTTTCAGCAACTGTTTTTCTTAGCCTATGTGATAAATTTTCTATTGTTTTTACAATAACATTAAATTCTTCATATTTATAATCTTTTCTTTTAAAATTTAAATTATGATCTAAATTATCTAATTCATCACATATTTCTGTCATTGGTTCACTAAACTTCTTAGAGAATCTTTTCGCTAGAAACAATGATATCATATAAGATACAACAGTACTTATTAATAAATTCGGTGTTAATGCATATAACTGATTTTTGACTCCATTATACGGCATCGCTAAACGTGTAATGTGTTCTCCATTATAATACGCAACATATAAAAATTTTTGTCCTACTGTAGAAGATTTTCTTAATGCATATCCAGTTCCATTTTCTAATGCTTCTTTTACTTCTTTTCTATCTAAATGATTTTCTTCGATTGAAGAATCATATGTATCAGCAAGTACGACACCATTCTTATCAATAATCGTAATTCTTGATTCTTTTGTAAATGCATGAGGATTGATTTTTTCTACTTGCTCCTGTAATTCACCAGTATCATCTAAAGAATAATCAATCAGTTTTATAATATAAACCATATCATTTTTTGCTGTTTTTAAATTAAGATTTGAAATTAATACTCCCGTTAAAACAAAACTAATTAATAACGCAATAGAAAATATAAATACAAAATATCTGAATATTGCTTTTTTCATACTATTCCTCTATATATCTATACCCTACAGCTCTAATTGTCTTAATAAATGTTTCACCATCATCATTTAATTTTTTTCTAAGTAATCCTATTTGTACATCTAAAGCTCTTGATTCACCTACAAAATCATATCCCCATATGTTATTTAATAATTCAATCTTTTCTACAACTCTATCTCTATTTTCAATTAGATAAACTAATAACTGATATTCTTTATTTGTTAATTCTAACATATGACCATTATGAGTTACACTATGTGTTGATTTATCAATACATAGATGTTTTGTCTTAATCATTGTATTTTTCTTAGGATTACTTCTTCTAAGTAATGATCTGACTCTTGCACATAATTCTAATACGCTAAATGGTTTAGTCATATAGTCATCACTTCCACTATCTAATCCTTTAATCTTATCAATTTCACTATCTTTTGCACTAAGGATCAATATTGGTAAACGACTATTTGTTTCTCTTATTTTTTTAATCGCAGTAATTCCATCCATTTCAGGTAACATAAGATCAAAAATAGCAAGATCAGCTTTTACATTTTCTAATGCTAAAATTGCTTCTATTGCATTATTAAAAACTGTTACAATGTATCCTGTCGATTCTAATGAAATTTTTAATATCTCCTGAATATTTTCATCATCTTCTATTACAAATATATGTTCACGCATATGTTTTCCTCCTATAAAGAGCCTTTTTCTTCAAATTCTAACCATTCACACACATTGACTGCATGATCTCCAATTTTTTCTAAATGCTTTGCTATCATTAATAAATCTATATAATGATCTATATGTTCTTTCACTAATAGTTTAATATCTTCAAAATATTGATTTACCTTCTGTTCATTGCTTAATACTCTTTTTGCTTTACTTAAATCATGATAGACAAATGCCTCAATTGAATCTCCCACCATTATTTTAACTGTTTTTAACATAATATACAATTTATCAATTTGGTTAAATTGATTTGTATATTGTGATTGCAACATAATTTCAGCAATATCAGCACATTGATCCCCAATTCTTTCTAAATCAGTCACTGCTTTTAAGACAGATGTAATATGTCTTAGATCACTTGCTATTGGCTGTTGTGTTAATAATAGATGGAAGCATAATGTTTCTATTCTTCTTTCGAAATCATTGATAATTCTATCGTTTTTTATGATTTCTTCTGCTAAAACTATATCATGATTTTTAAAAGATGTAATCATATTTTCTAATGCTTTTTCACATAAACGAGACATTTTTACCAAATCTTTATTTAGCTGCATTAGTTCCTTGTCAAAATATTTTCTCATATTAACCAAACCTTCCTGTTATATAATCTTCTGTTCTTTGATCTTTTGGTAATGTAAATAACTGTTCTGTATAATCATATTCAATTAATTCTCCTAACAAGAAGAATGCTGTTTTATCTGCAATTCTTGATGCCTGCTGCATATTATGTGTTACTATTACAATTGTATATCTATTTTTTAATTCCATTAATAATTCTTCTATCTTTGATGTAGAGATAGGATCTAATGCTGAAGTAGGTTCATCTAATAATATAACATCTGGTTCCACTGCTAAACATCTTGCTATACAAAGTCTTTGCTGCTGTCCTCCAGATAATCCTAAAGCAGACGTATGTAAACGGTCTTTGACATCCTCATATAATGTCGCATCTTTTAAGCTTTTTTCTACTATTTTATCTAATGTTTTTTTATCTTTGATGCCATGTAATCTAGGTCCATAGGCAATGTTATCATAGATGCTCATAGGAAAAGGATTCGGTTGCTGAAATACCATCCCTATTTTTTTCCTTAATAATGTTGTATTGATATCTTTATCATAGATATTCACATTATCTGCAAATAGTTCTCCTTCTATTTTTACATTTTCAACATAATCATTCATTCTGTTCATTGACTTTAAAAAAGTAGATTTCCCACATCCACTTGGACCAATAAATGCAGTAATCATATTTTCTTCAATAACCATATTTATATTTTTTAACGCCTGCTTCTGCCCATAATATAAATTAAAATTCTTAGATTCAATTTTCATACAATTATCCCACCTTTAAACAATTAGAAATCAATTTCACTAAATAATTCAAACCTAAAACAATAAACACTAAAATCATAGCTATCACAAAAGCAGTATCATAATTTGCTTTTGCCATTTCTAAATACAACTGAACACTCAATGTTCCTCCACTAGAAAACATATGTGTAAATAAATTATCAGGTAATAAATCTAAGCTTCCTGCTGTAAATAATAATGCTGCTGATTCAGCAATAATTCTTCCTATAGATAAAATCATTCCAGTTAATATACCAGGTAAGGCACTTGGTAATAATATTGTTTTTATCATATGCCATTTTGATGTTCCTAAACCTAATGCTGCTTCTTTATATGAATAAGGGACATTATCTAATGCATTTTGAGTATTTCTAGTTATAATAGGCAATATCATAATAGATAAAGTTAAAGCCCCTGTTAATAATGAATAAGATAATCCACACACTTCCCCAAAAAACAACATTCCAAATAATCCATATATAATAGAAGGAATACCTGCTAATACTTCAGTAGCCAATGTAATTATATTGACTATTTTTTTATTTTTAGCATATTCATTTAAATAAATTGCTCCACCAATACTTACTGGTGCAGATATTAATAATGTTAGAACTATAATATATAAAGTATTAATAATATTAGGCAATATTCCTACTGTATTTTTAATAATACTTGTCTTACTCAATAATATATTTATATTAAAATGAGGTATTGCCTGGATACATATATATCCAACAATAAATATAATTAAACAACTCACAATAAGTGAAGAACCATAAATCAATATATAACTCAAAACATCACTTAACATAAAATTTCTTTGTTTCATCATTATTTTTCCTTTCTGGATATATATGCCATTAAAATATTAATCACTAAAATAAATACAAATAAAACAAGTCCAATTGTATATAATACTTCTCTATGTATTCCACTTGAATAACTCATTTCTGAAACAATCCCTGTCGTTAAAAATCTAACAGAATTAAATAATTCTGGACCATTTACACTATTTCCAGATACCAACAATATAGCCATTGCTTCTCCAATAGCCCTTCCTACTCCAAGTACAACTGCTAAAACAAGACCTTTTTTTGCTGATGGTAGAGTCACTTTAAAGATTGTCTGAATATGTGTAGCCCCTAATGCTAATGAACTTTTTCTATAATGATCATCAACTGCTTCTAACGCATTTATACTCATATTAATTAAAGTCGGTAAAATCATAATCGACAACACAATTACTGCAGATAATAAATTTGCTCCCCCACTAAACTGATGTAATGATGAACCCTTATATACCATTAGTTCTAATTTATAAATTACTGGATTCACTAATACAATTCCTAATAATCCATATACAACAGAAGGAATACCTGCTAACAATTCAACACTTCCTTTTAATACCTTTTTCATTTTTTTACCTGCTATTTCATTAATATAAATAGCAGTCAATATTCCTATAGGTACTGCAATAATTAATGATAACAATACTCCTGTAATAGAAGTTAATATCATATTCAATATTCCATAACTAGGAGTTATACCTACTGGATCCCAATGAGTATTGAATAATATCTCTTTTATACCTACTTTAAATAAAGCTGGTGTACCACTTATAAACATATAGGCACTTATTGATAAAACAGCAATCACACAAACACATGCACATAAACTTAATACTACATGGACTAATTGTTCTTTTAATTCTTTTTTGTCTGTTTTCATTTTTATCACCTCATCATAATCAAAGTATATCTATTTTATTTCGACTCAAATATCATCTCTTTGATTATTATTTGTAAAGCGAATGTAAAGATTTCTTCTTGTTTTTTACAGTTTTGTAAACTTTTACAAGTAATTTATTTTTATATGCAAATAGTTAATTTTTTATTCAATGTAATAAAAGGTGCTTTACTATTTAGCAAAACACCTAGATATCTTTATTCTTTCTTTTCTACAGCTACTAATCCAACAAGTTTAGCAAGTTCTTCTCCTTTTTCACTATAAATATAATCAAATAAAACTTGAACATGTTCATCTTGCTGATCAATTGTTCCTAATGTTGCCATTATAAATGGTCTTTGAAGTTTATATGTTCCATCTTTAATATTATCAATAGATGGAGTTATTCCATCTATTGATAATACAGACACCTTATCATTAACAACATCCAAAGAGACATAACCAATCGCTCCTGGAGTTGATTGAACTGCTGCGACAACTGCTCCTGTTTCATTTAATTCTCTAGCATAATCACACTTTCCTTCAATATTTAAAGCTTCTTCAAAAGCCCCTCTTGTACCAGAACTTGCTTCTCTGCCTACTACAACAATAGGTTCATCCTTTCCACCTAATTCCTTCCAGTTTCTAATTTCTCCTTTATATATAGAAACTAAATGTTCAGACGTTAAGTTTTTAACTATACTATCTTCATGTACAATGACCACAATCCCATCAATCGCAACAATATTTTCTACCACACCTTGATCTAATTCTTCCTGTTTTAATCTTCTTGAAGAATTTCCTATATCACTTTTTTTATTAATTACAGATTGAATACCAGAAGATGAACCTGTAAATTGTGGTTCTAAAACCAAATTAGTATTTTCCTCACTCATCACTTCTTTTAATCCATTAACATATCTTTCCATTGATGTTGAACCATCTAATCGTATTTTCATCGATTCATTTGTATTTTGATTTGCATTACATCCACATAAAACGAAAGCCATTAAACATAATATATATTTTTTCATACGCATCCTCTTTCTATCTAAGATGAGTATAGTTTATCTTTAATTATTTTATTCAAATATCAGCAAACACAAAATTAAAAGTAAATTATAAGTAAATAATTTTTCTCAATCTATACAAATATGTAAAACAAAAAGCATAAGTTTCCTTATGCTTTATATAACTTCACTTTATTTAATTTAAAATATTCAGATATATCATCTTCTAATCCCTGGTCTGTAATAACAGCTTTAATTCGATTAACAGGCAATAACTTTACAGTAGATTTCTTATTAAACTTAGATGAATCACTAATCACTACTACATGATTAGCAAATTCAGCTAAATCTTTAACAGTCTCACTTCTCATATAGTTATTTCCTGTAAATCCAATATCTTTAGAAAATCCATCTATTCCAATAAAAAACTTATCTACATGAAAAACTTCTGCACATTTCTTTGTAATAGGTCCAACCATAACCTGTGCCTCTTTCTGATATTCTCCACCTAATAAAATAATATGAACTCTCGATTCTTTTCTTACATAAGATGCAATAAAAGCAGAATTAGTAATAATTGTCACATCTTTTTTACTTTTTGCAATTTCATGAGCTAACATAGCACAACATGATCCAGATTCTAACATAACAACTTCTTCATCTTTTATCATACGACAAGCAAGTTTAGCAATTCTTTGTTTTTGTTCATAATGATAAGCTAATCTTAGGTTGATATCATCATTTGTATTTAGAGTTGCAAAGCCATGATTTCTTGTAATTAATCCTTTTGACTCTAATTCATCTAAATCTTTTCTAATTGTTACCTGTGATACATCAAATAAATCAGATAATTTAGAAACTTCTATTTTCCCATTCTCTATTAATATTTCTAATATACCATTGTGTCTAGAAGACATCTTTTCCATAATTACCACCACTTTTCTTCCATATTATAAACTATATTTATACATTTTTACATTACTACGATACGTTTCTTGCTTATTTCATCTATTTTTATAGAATAATATGAATATTAGAAATGATTATATTTGTTAACATAAAAAGTTCAAATAAAAAACCATGGATGACCCATGGTTTTTTTGTCTTTTAAAAGACGATTAAGGATTATTTTAAGATTCTAACTTTAATCACATTTTCTACTGCTGTTAATTCTGCTTCATCAATTAGATCATTTGTTTCAATAATTGTATAAGCATAGTTTCCTTTTGCCTTATTAATCATATTTTCGATATTAATATTATCATCTGCAAATAATGTTGCAAATTTAGCTAACATTGTTGGAACATTTTTATGAATAATACAGATACGATATTGAGCAATTCTTGGCTCATTGACTGCAGGGAAGTTTACAGAGTTTGTAATATTTCCTGTTTCTAAATAGTCTTTTAATTGTTTTACAGCCATTTTTGCACAATTATCTTCTGACTCAGGAGTTGATGCTCCTAAGTGAGGCATAACGATAATATTGTCTTTATTAATAATTTCTTTACAAGCAAAGTCAGTAATATATTTTGAGATTTTACCAGATTCAACTGCATCTAATAAATCTTGTGTATTGACTAAGTCCCCTCTTGCAAAGTTTAATAATTTAGCTCCATCTTTCATTAATGCGATAGTTTCTGCATTAATCATCCCTTTTGTTTCTTTAGTAGAAGGTGCATGTAAAGAAATATAGTCACATTCTTTTAAGATTGTTTCTATATTTTTTGCTTCCTGTACCCATTTGCTCATATGCCATGCAGCTCCTACACTAATATATGGATCATAACCATATACATTCATCCCTAGCTTAATAGCCGCATTAGCAACATTAACCCCAATAGCACCAAGTCCAATAACACCTAAAGTTTTCCCCTCAATTTCAGGTCCTACAAACTGGCTTTTTCCTTTTTCTACTAATTTTCCTGCATCATCTTGTCCTTCTAATGTTTTAACCCAGTCAATCCCCTCTACGACTTTTCTAGAAGCCAAGAATAATGCACAAAGAGCTAACTCTTTAACTGCATTCGCATTGGCACCTGGTGTATTAAATACAACAATTCCCTTTTCACTGCAATCCTCAATTGGAATATTATTTACACCAGCACCAGCTCTTGCGATACCTAATAAATTTTTATTCATTTCATATTCATGTAAAGATGCTGATCTGACTAAAATCCCATCTTCATCATTCATATCTTCCCCTATACTATAATTTTCATCAAATTGCGCTAACCCCACTTGCGCAATTTTATTTAATAATTTTATCTTCATAATATCACCCATTTTCTTTTTCAAAGTCTTTCATAAATTGAATTAATTTTTCAATTCCTGCTAATTCCATCGCATTATAGATAGATGCTCTAATTCCTCCTACAAGTCGATGTCCTTTTAAATTAACTAAACCAAGTGCTGTTGCCTGTTTTACAAACAATGCATCTAACTCCTTAGAAGGAGTTGTTAAAGTAACGTTCATTAATGAACGATTTGCTTTATCACTATGTGTTGTATAGAAATCACTTTGATCTAAATAATCATATAATAATTGAGCTTTTGTAATATTTCTTTGTTCCATGGCTTCTAATCCCCCAAGATTATCAATCCATTTCAATACTTTACCTAAAACATAAATTGAGAATGTTGGTGGTGTATTATACATAGAATCATTATCAGCCATAGTATTATATTCCATTAATACTGGAATATTATCATTATGATAATCTAATAAATCTTCTCTAATAATAACTACACCTAAACCTGCAATTCCCATATTCTTTTGTGCACCAGCATAAATCATTCCATATTGTGATACATCAATTGGTTTAGATAAAATATTTGAAGACATATCAGCAACAACTGGAACTCCTTTTGTATCTGGAACATATTTCCATTCAGTTCCAAAAATTGTATTGTTAGAACATAAATGAACATAAGAGATATCTTCTCTTAAATCTAATTGTTCTTGTGTTGGTAATAACTTATAGTTATTTTCTTTTCCATCATAAGCAATATGAATATCTCCAAACTTCTTTGCTTCCTGAGCACTTTTTTTAGAGAATACTCCTGTAATAATATAATCTGCTTTTTTATTTTTCATTAAATTTAATGGAAGAGTTGAAAACTGTTGTGTTGCCCCTCCATGTAAAAATAAGATTTTATAGTTATCTGGTATATTCATAACTTTCTTTAATAAAGCTTTAGTTTCCTCGAAAATTTCAAGATACGACGAGGATCTATGACTCATTTCCATAACGCTCATACCGCTATCATTGTAGTTCAACATTTCATTTGCAATCTCTTGTAAAACTTCTACAGGTAATGTTGAAGGACCTGCCGAGAAGTTAAACACTCTTTCTTTAGCCATATCGACTTCCTCCTTTTTCGTAACATGTTACTATTATATGTCTTTTTTATAAATTATGCTAGTGAAATTATCATTTTTTATAAATTTTTTACCATTTTTTAACCGTTATGTATACAATTATGCAAGTTTTTTATTTTTTTTCTACAATACATTTAGAACTTTTACAATTTACTTACAACAAAAAAATAACTGTGCGAATGCACAGTTATTTTATTCTTATTGTTGCTTCTTTTATATATGAGCCTGTATCTGATGGCTTATGTGCATCGGATGTTGTAATAAGCTCTACATGATTTTCTTTAAATACATTTAATAATTCATCTGACAAACCTAAATCCGGATGATTATATCTATAATAACATCCTACATTGTTTTCTGCTTTTACATGATATTGATTTAACAGTTCTGCTAATCTTTTATATGTTGGAAGCAGATCATAATCAGGATAATATTGAAATAATTTAATTGTATCTGGATGAGCCAATTGGCTAAATAAACCTGATTCAACTAAATCAAATACTAATTCATAATATCTTTGATAAATATGATTTACATCATATTTATCCCATAACAATTCTTTAGAAAATCCCATATCATATAGAATTCCATCTATTGAATGAATTGCACCTACAATAAAATCAAATTCATATGAAGATAATATATCTTTTATAAGCTGTTTATGTTTTGGAACATAACAGACTTCTAAACCATATTTAACTTTAACTGGTAATTTTAAAGATTGTACTTCTTTCATTAGTGATACAAAATCACTAATATGATCTTTAAATTTCATTTCTTTATTTTCTAACCAATTTTTTTGTATTTCATATTCTTTTAATTCTTCATATATCGGTTCAAATTCAATAAATCTATGAGTATGATCTAATATTTGTATTTCATCTAATCCCTTTTTATGTGCTTCTTCAACAAATTGTAATACATAATCTAATGATAAAGGTCCATTTTCTAAATGAATATGTCCATCAATCATTATTTTTCTTCCTTTTTTATTAAATCTCTAGCAAACATTTTATCAATATCTTCTTTTACTTTTTCAGGAATTTTAGCAGGTACAGGTATCACAAATGCATTTGCCATAGTTTTTACATATTCACTTATAAATACGCAGTCTTCATTCAATACTCTTTCACTCATATTTTCAATTACATCTCTATATGAATGAATACTTCCTGTTCCCTGATGTGTAATTCTTGCAAATGTTAAACCTGGAATACCTACTTCTGCAAATGAAGTAGAATCACTTGAATATGGTCCTTGTTTAACTTCTAATGGATATCCATTCATTTTTGCATAGTAATCAGTATAGTGAACTAATGAATCATCTGCACTACATACAGCAATACGTTTTCCCATAATTGATCCAATCATATCAATATTTACACATAACTTAATATCTTTTAATTCATCTTTGTGCATTTTCACATAAGCTCTACTACCGACTAAACCTCTTTCTTCACTACCACACCAGATTAATCTGACATTATGTTTTAAATTTACACCCTTTAATACTTCAGCAATTTTATATAAACATACACTTCCTGTCGCATTATCATATGCACCTTTAGAGAAAGGAACAGAATCAATATGAGCACTACATACAATCACATCATCACTTTCACCTTTTATATCACAAACAAGATTATATGATTTAACCATATTCACTTCCTGTTTATATCCAAATCTAATATAACCAGCTTGTTTTTCTACTAGTTCCATCGCATCATCGACTCTCATATGAACACCTGGTAACTCTCCAAAAGGTTTTAACATTTCTCTATATTCTCTTACATCTAAATCATTATATTCTCTATCAATGTCTCCACTATAAGAAATAAAACCAATTGCTCCAGATTCACATAAAGCTTTAAGTGTTCTCATATTTAAATAGCCATTAATTAATGCAATCTTCCCCTTAACATTTTTTCTGCATACTGGCGTATCTTGTTCAAAATAGTATAATTCCCCTTTTAATTCATCAATATTTTTGCTCGCTTGATAAGCAGTTACATTATATTGTTTATTATATGGAAGTGTAACTTCCATATATGCTTCACTATTTGATGTCGAAGTCACATCAAATTCTTCTATGTGACTTTCTAATCCCAATTCTTTTAATTCATCTTGTACAATCTGGCAAGCTCTTAATTCTTCTTCACTTCCCCCTAATCTTACAAAATATAATTTTTCTAATAATTCATATTCCTTATTCATCTCAATCACCTCTATCTTCTATTATACATCTTTTTTTGTATTTGAATAACATTAATACATATTTAATTCATTGATGAGTGTTAATATTATGTTATAATATTTAGAGAAAGAAGGTAATAAAATGAGTAAAGTCGATATTATTTCTGGTTTTTTAGGTGCTGGAAAAACAACTTTAATTAAAAAATTAATAAATGAATGTTTTAAAGATGAAAAAATTGTATTAATTGAAAATGAATTTGGTGAAATTGGTATTGATGGTGGATTCTTAAAAGATGCTGGAATAGAAATAACTGAAATGAATTCTGGATGTATCTGCTGTTCACTAGTTGGAGATTTTAGCAAAGCTTTAGTACAGGTTGTTGATACATATCATCCTGATCGTATTATTATTGAACCTTCAGGTGTAGGTAAACTAAGTGATGTTATTAAAGCAGTATTAGAAACTGAATGTGATGAATTAGAATTAAATCACTTCGTTACTGTTGTAGATGCTAAAAAATGTAAAATTTATTCTAAAAACTTCGGTGAATTTTTCAATAATCAATTAGAATATGCTTCTTCAGTTATTTTGAGTAGAACTCAAGATATTGAATTAGAACAATTACAAAACGTAATAGAAATTATTAGAGCATATAATGATGAAGCGACTATTATTACTACTCCATGGGAAGACATTAGCGGAGAAGCTATATTACATGCATTTGAATACGTTGACTTAATGGATTATGAATGTGGTTGCGGATGTGGTTGTGGACATCACGAACACGAACATGATGAACATGAATGCTGTTGTGGACATCACGAACATGAACATGATGAGCATGAATGCTGTTGTGGACATCATGAACACGAACATGATGAACATGAATGCTGCTGTGGACATCATGAACACGAACACGATGAACACGAATGCTGCTGTGGACATCATGAACACGAACATGATAAACATGAATGCTGCTATGGGCACCATGAACATGAACACGATGAACATGAATGCTGCTGCGGACATCATGAACACGAACACGATGAGCATGAATGCTGCTGCGGACATCACGAACATGAACATGACGAACATGAATGTTGCTGTGGACATCACGAACACGAACATGACGAACATGAATGCTGTTGTGGACATCATGAACACGAACATGACGAACATGAATGCTGT
>JAZLDV010000070.1:0-4586 GCA_045614925.1 Coprobacillaceae bacterium
ATGGAGGTTTAGCTCAGTTGGGAGAGCATCTGCCTTACAAGCAGAGGGTCAGCGGTTCGAGTCCGTTAACCTCCACCATTAATACGCCGGCTTAGCTCAATTGGTAGAGCAACTGACTTGTAATCAGTAGGTTGAGGGTTCAAGTCCTTTAGCCGGCACCATGTTGGGAAGGTAGCGAAGTGGCTAAACGCGGCTGACTGTAACTCAGTTCCTTTCGGTTCGGTGGTTCGAATCCGCCCCTTCCCACCATCTACTTGGGGTATAGCCAAGCGGTAAGGCATCAGACTTTGACTCTGACATTTCCCTGGTTCGAATCCAGGTACCCCAGCCAATATAAAAAAAACAAATATGACCCGCTAGCTCAGTAGGTAGAGCATCTGACTTTTAATCAGAGGGTCAGGCGTTCGAGTCGCCTGCGGGTCACCATTCTAAATGCGGGTGTAGTTCAATGGTAGAACTTCAGCCTTCCAAGCTGACTACGTGGGTTCGATTCCCATCACCCGCTCCATTTATTTATCAATCAGTTAGATTGATTTTTTTATTTTTATAACAAAAAGAAGCCATTATATATGACTTCTTATTTTTTTATACCAATTCTTTTATATTATATCTTATAATTGTAAATAAAATACATGTTACTGTAATAATAAAACTAATTAAAATCAAGTTTAAATCAATAGATGTATTCATCACTACATTTCTTATATCAGATAATGTGTAGACTGATAGATATTTTAAAAATTCTACATCTTTAGATAACGATGATATAACTTGAATAATATATGATCCAAATGGAATAGCTAATGATAAACCTATCATTTTCTTAGTTTTATGTGTAAATGTCGATAACAATAAACATATTCCAAATATAGGTAAAGAAGATAATAATGGTGTTACACTTAATAAGAAAAACTGTTTTTCATCAAAAGATCCATTATATTTTAAACCAATATAATTCCCAATCGTCAAAATAACAACCATCATCACAATATAAAACAATGCAACAAATATTTTATTTAATACAATATTTGTTCTTTTTATTGGCAAAGTGTGTAAATATTCTATAGTTTTATCACTTTCTTCTTTTAAGACTATATGACTTCCCATTATTCCGCTATAACAGCCAATAATTAACAAGATAAAAATAAATCCTTCTCCTTTTAACCATCCAAAAGCACTATCTATAGTTGAAATATCCATATTAAATGCAATAAGTAATTCCTGTGGAAAAGCATTTAATATTTCATTTAACATTTTTGCTTCTTCTCCACTCATCATTGTAGGATATATCATATAAACAATCATAAACAACCCTACAAGTAGTATATTCCATAAAATAAAACTTTTTAAGTTCACTCTTAATTCTCTTTTAATCATATTTTCACCTACCTATAATAATGTAATAAAATATCTTCTAACGAAGCTTCTTCTATTAATAATTGTTCCACTCTATAAGTAGAAAGACCTTTTATAAGATCATCAGCATGCATAGTATTTTTAAATTTAATCGCCTGTCCTACTCTTACATAGTCTTTTATATCTAAATGCTTGATAATCTTATCAATCATTTTAGATTGAATAGTCACATGGTTTAAGCTTTTTTTATAAAGATCCATTACCATTTCAACCTTTAACAATTCCCCTTTTCTTACAATACCCACACGATCACATACTCTCGATATTTCTTGAAGTACATGCGTAGAATACAAGATAGTTTTACCTTTTAATTTCTCTTCTAAAATAATCTGATAAAATACTTGCTGTATAATAGGATCTAAACCTGAAGTTGGTTCGTCTAAAATTATAATATCTGGATTATGCATAAAAGCTAAAACAATTCCAACTTTCTTTAAATTTCCTAATGAAAGATCTTCTATTTTTTTAGATTCATCAAGTTCTAATCTTTCACAAAGTTCTTTTCTTCTTAGTGTTAAATCTTCTTCATAAAATGACATATGATAATTTAAAATATCTTTAACTTTCATATCATCATATAGATGAATTTCACTAGGTAAATATCCTATCTTCTTTTTAATATCTACTCTATTCTTTTTAAATTGTTCTCCATATACAAAGACTTCACCCTTATCTTTATTTATAAGATTCATAATAAGTCTGATAGTGGTTGATTTACCTGAACCATTTGGACCAATTAGCCCAAATACTTCCCCTTTTTTCAAACTTAAAGATAAATTCTCTATTCCTTTAATTTTACCATAATATTTAGTTAGATTTTTAATCACTAATACTTCTTCCATATAAAAATCTCCCCCTTTTCACTATTTTACCACTAATTATATATCTTGTCTTTACATATCATTAAAAGAACATAATTCGTCGCATATATCTTAGTGATTTTTTTAACAAAATATAGTATTTTTTGTCATCTATACCTTCCATTTCATTGACTTTAATACGCTTTTGCCTTATAATCTTCATAGGTGAAACCACACCTGAAAAATAGGGTTTTTACCCTTATTCAACAAATCATTTTAATAATATGAAAGGAGTAAAAAAATGATTTATACACATGAAGTAGAAGAAATGCAATGCGTAACACGCGGTGCTAATCATGGATGTGCTCCAATTCCTCAAGAAGGAAAATGGGTATATTCAAAAGAAATTAAAGATATTTCTGGATTAACACATGGTATTGGTTGGTGTGCTCCTCAACAAGGTGCATGTAAATTATCTTTAAACGTTAAAGAAGGAATTATCGAAGAAGCATTAATTGAAACAATTGGATGCTCTGGTATGACTCACTCTGCAGCTATGGCTTCAGAAGCATTAGTTGGTAAAACTTTATTAGAAGGTTTAAATACTGACTTAGTTTGTGATGCTATCAACACAGCTATGAGAGAATTATTCTTACAAATCGTTTATGGACGTACTCAATCTGCTTTCTCTGAAAACGGATTACCTGTTGGTGCAGGATTAGAAGATTTAGGTAAAGGATTAAGAAGTATGGTTGGTACTGCTTATTCAACTAAATTAAAAGGACCTAGATACTTAGAATTAACTGAAGGTTATATCAACAGAATCGCTTTAGATGCTAACAATGAAATCATTGGATACGAATTCGTTAGTCTTGGAAGAATGATGGATATGATTAAATCTGGAAAAGATGCTAATGAAGCTTTAAAAGAAGCTACTGGAACTTATGGTAGATTCGCTGACGCTGCTAAATACATCGATCCAAGAAAGGAATAATGGAGGGTTAAAAAATGGCATTATTTGAAAGTTATGATAGAAGAATTAACCAAATCAACACAGCTTTAGCTAAATACGATATCAAATCTATCGAAGAAGCAAAAGAAATCTGTGATGCAAAAGGTATTGATGTTTATAACATCGTTAAATCAACTCAACCAATCTGTTTTGAAAATGCATGCTGGGCTTACATCGTAGGTGCTGCTATGGCAATCAAAAAAGGTGATACTAAAGCAGTAGATGCTGCTAAAACAATCGGTGAAGGATTACAATCATTCTGTATTCCTGGATCAGTTGCTGATGATCGTAAAGTAGGTTTAGGACATGGTAACTTAGGATCTATGTTATTAGATGAAAACACTGAATGTTTCGCTTTCTTAGCTGGACATGAATCTTTCGCAGCTGCTGAAGGTGCAATTAAAATTGCTGAAAAAGCTAATAAAGTTAGAACTAAACCATTAAGAGTTATCTTAAACGGTTTAGGAAAAGATGCTGCTAAAATCATCTCAAGAATCAATGGATTCACTTATGTAGAAACTCAATTCGATTATTTCACAGGTGAAGTTAACGAATTATCAAGAACAGCTTACTCTGATGGACCAAGAGCTAAAGTTAACTGCTATGGTTCTGATGATGTACGTGAAGGTGTTGCAATCATGCACAAAGAAGGTGTAGACGTATCAATCACTGGTAACTCTACTAACCCTACTCGTTTCCAACATCCAGTAGCTGGTACATATAAAAAAGAATGTATCGAACAAGGTAAAAAATATTTCTCTGTAGCTTCTGGTGGAGGAACTGGACGTACATTACACCCAGATAACATGGCTGCAGGACCAGCTTCTTATGGTATGACTGATACTATGGGACGTATGCATAGTGATGCTCAATTCGCTGGATCTTCATCAGTTCCTGCTCACGTAGAAATGATGGGATTAATCGGTGCTGGTAACAACCCAATGGTTGGTATGACTGTTGCAGTTGCAGTAGCAATCGAAGAAGCTTCAAAATAATTGAAACTATAAAACATACAAAAAGCTCTGAATATTCAGAGCTTTTTTTTACGTCATATTAAATTTATTTTACCTTCTAACTCAAGTTAACTAATTTAAATATCTCTACCTATTACTTGCGCTATAGAACGAGCCTTATTTATAAGTTGTTCAAATTTTTCGGGTTTAAGGCATTGCGCACCATCACTCAATGCGCATTCCGGTTGATTATGAACCTCAATAATTAGTCCATCCGCTCCTGCTGCAACAGCTGCAAGAGATAACGATTCTATATATTTCCAGTTCCCTGTTGCATGCGATGGGTCAATAACAATAGGTAAATGCGTGTACTCTTTAATAATAGAGATAACTGATAAATCAAGT
>JAZLDV010000071.1:0-8238 GCA_045614925.1 Coprobacillaceae bacterium
AGTCAAACAGGCATCATTGCTCGCTATTGCAGGTATATTAGTGAGATTTATTGGTGTATTATATAGAAGTCCATTAAAATCTATTATTACTGAAGTAGGAAATGGTTATTATTCTACTGCATATGAAATCTATGCATTAGTTTTATTATTATCATCTTATAGTATTCCTACTGCCATATCTAAATTAATATCTGAAAAAAATGTTTTAAAACAATATAATAATTCAAGAAAGATATTAAAATGTGCATTTGTCTACATCTTTATAGTTGGTGGTTTAGCATCTTCAATTGCATTTATTTTAGCCCCACTATTCTTACCAGAAAATGCTGTTTTAACATTTAGAGTCTTATGTCCTACAATCTTCTTTTCTGGCGTATTAGGCGTATTTAGAGGATACTTCCAGGCACATCATAATACTTTATATACATCTATATCTCAGATAATCGAACAGTTATTTAATGCGATTGTATCTATTGGTGCAGCCTATATCTTTATTCAGCCTTATATTGGTATTGACCCAAATAAAGTAGCTGTATTTGGATCTGCTGGTAGTGCTGTAGGAACAGGTGCTGGTGTTTTAGTTGGATTATTTTATATGATCTTTATGTTTATTAAGAAAGGATATAAAAAGATTGAAGAAGACGAAGATCCTCATGTTGATTCTTCATCATATATCTTTAAAATGATTTTAAATATTGTCACTCCAATTATTTTTGCGACATGTGTCTATAATTCTGTTACAACATTTGAAATGGCTATTTATTATATGATTAAAGGAAATGGAGCTCTTCAGACAACTGCATGGGGAATTTTCGCAGGTGAATATATCGTCCTTAGAAATGTACCTGTTGCTTTAGCATCTGCACTTTCTACTGCATCTATTCCTGCAATTGCTTCAGCTTTTGCCTTAAAAAATTATGATGAAACAAAAGAAACAATTCATAATGGTGAACGTTTAACAATGCTTATATTAATTCCTGCATCAGTAGGAATGGGAATCTTAGCTTATCCTATCTTAAGTATGATATTCCCACAAGTGGAAACTATTCATACATCAAGTATGATGTTATCACTTGGCTCAATTGGAATTGCATTTTATGGTTTATCTACTTATACAAATGGTGTATTACAAGCTATTGGTGAAGTTAACACTCCATTAAAAAATGCAGTCATTGCATTAATTACACACTGTATTTTAGTCTTAGCTTTATTAGTTTTAACACCATTAGATTTATATTCATTAGTTATTGCAAACTGTTTCTACGCACTTCAAGTATGTTATTTGAATCAATGTGCAATAAGAAAAAAATTAAATTACAGACAATCAATGAAAAAGACATTCCTATTGCCTCTTGTTGCATCTGCTATTATGGCAATCGGTGTACTTGCTACATATTATGGATTAAAAGCATTAACACATATGGTGGCGATTCCTCTAATGATTTCTATTATTGTAGGAATTATCGTTTACTTCATTGTCATCTTCTATTTATATGCTGATCATCCAGAAGACTTAGAATGCATTCCTTATGCTTCAAGAATATTAAACAAAATAAAAAAATAATCAGTTCTATATGAACTGATTATTTTTTCTTTTTATCAATTAAATCTAATAAATCTTGTACAGTTTTGATTGTGAATAATTCTTCATCTTCAAATTGAATACCTAAAGATTCTTCTACTTCAAATACTAAATCAACTAAATCTAAAGAATCCATTTTTAATTCTTTAAAAACTGTTTCAGGAGTTAATTCTTTACCATCAAGTTTACTTTCTAATCTTTTTTTAATTTCTTCAAAAATATTCATAATTTTCACCTCATGCTTATTATATCTTTATTTTAAAACAATAACAATATTTTCATTAACTCTTATAAAAGTTTTAATTAACTTATTCAATATGTTATACTTTATATAGGTGATATTTATGAAAAATACAATACAAAATTTAATACTAGGAATATTTGCAGGTATCATTATTGCTGGAAGTGGAATAATCTATGCTGATTATTTTTCTTCTTTTATTTTATGGTATATATCTTTATTCATTATTTCTATCTTTATGTTTATTATAAGCATGATTATTCATGAATTGGGACATATGACTTTTGGTATACTAACAGGATATAAATTCTTATCTATCAGATTTGGTTCATATATGTTTGTAAGAGAAGAAAATGGTATCAAATTAAAAAGATTTTCATTAGCAGGAACTGGAGGACAATGTCTAATGGAACCTCCAGAGTTAATAAATAATCAGATCCCTTTTGTTTTATATAATATGGGTGGATGTATTATGAATCTAATTGTATGTATTCCTGCATTAATTGTTATTATAATCAATCAGCTATGGCTTATTGATTATATAATGTCATTATTTATTGGGTTGAATATTATTAGTGCTTTAATGAATGGTATTCCTTTAAAAACAAGAGAAATAAGCAATGATGGATATAATACACTTATGTTATCTAAAGATAAAGAATGCATAATATCATTTTATAAACAAATGAAAATTGCTGCTTTAAATCATAAAAATATCAGATTAAAAGATATGGATGAATCATTGTTTGTCTATTCTTCACTTGATAATCCTTTATTACAGGTCGTTGCGATATTTAAAGCAAATCGATTATTAGATATGCATCAATATGATGAATGTAGACAACTTATTGAGTATCTGTTATCACATTGTCCTAATATGATAGGTGTTTATAAACATTTATTAATAAATGATCTTATCTATCTTTTAGTTATTCATAATGAAGATCCTTCTTCATTATTAACACAAGATCATATTGCAATGAGAAAAGCACTAAAAAATATGCTTTCTATTATAAGAACTGATTATATTTATCATAAATATTATACAAAAGACTTAGAAACTATGAATAAGACATATAAATTATTCAATAAGATATGTGAAACATATCCTTATGAAAGTGAAAAAGAATCAGAGAAAGAATTAATGGGGAAATAATTATGAACAAAGAAGAACTAATGAGAGAAAGACGATTATATTGTAAAAATGCTATTCACATTGATTGTGGACCTAGTGATCAGGAACTAAAATTACCACAGCCTCCTTTAACTAAAGAAGCTATGTCAGATGAAATCATTTCACTTCCTGATAATTATAATGATTTAGATATTCATCATAATTTTTTAGATATTATTAATAACCGTAAATCTTCACGTGTTTATACAAGTGAAGGATTAACTTTATTACAATTATCTTATCTATTATGGTGTACTCAAGGTGTAAAAGAAATCAGGGGTAAATCTTATGCAACAATAAGAACAGTTCCTTCTGCTGGAGCTAGACATCCTTTTGAAACATATTTGTATATTAATAAGGTAGAAGGACTAAAAAAAGGATTATATCACTATCTTCCTATGAGCCATACTTTAGAATATTTAAAAGAGATAGACAATAGTGATCAGTTTATTAATGAATCTGTTCATGGACAAGTGTGGGCTGTTAAATCTGATGTTATATTCTATTATAGTTTTGTTCCTTATCGCAGTGAATGGAGATACAGTATTGGATCACATAGAGTCTCTTTAATGGATATTGGTTATGTCAGTGAGAATTTATATCTTGCATGTGCTTCTTTAAATTTAGGAACATGTGCAATTGGTGGAGTTGCTGAAGAAGCAAATGATATTGTAGGTTTAGATGGTTATGATGAATATCTTCTTATTGCACAGACTGTAGGAACAATCAAAGAAGAAGACAAACTAAAAGAAAAAGCACATTACAAATTTGTAGAAGAACAAGGATTATAAAATAAAATGA
Organism: Coprobacillaceae bacterium; assembly: GCA_045614925.1. GTDB lineage: Bacteria > Bacillota_I > Bacilli_A > Erysipelotrichales > Coprobacillaceae > JAZLDV01. Next base: position 3,799 of record JAZLDV010000071.1, read on the forward strand.
CGAAGAATTACTTCGTCATTTTTTTACGTACAATCCATATTCCTCCTAAAAGGGGAATCAATGAAAATAATACAGGTATATAGTTTTTATTCATAATACTTATATAATCATAAACAACTATAAATCCAAAATAATAAATAGAAAAAATAATAACTGATAATTTCATCATCATTTTTGCTGCTTTTTCTTTTTTTGATATTATCAATATATTTTTAATAAATAAACATAAAGCAAACAGCATAAATAATGAATAGATAATTATACTCAGTAAATCTTTTGTTTTAAAAATAAGCGATGATAGAAATACCACAACAAATAATGAAGTCAATGTCTGTTTCATAATTATAATATCAAAGGAGCAAATTCATTTGCTCCTTTATGTTTTATCTTGTTTTATTTTCGATTGCTTCTAAGCACATATTAACAAATTCATCTACAGTAACAGTTGTAGCTTTTTGTTCTCCATATTGACGATAAGTAACAGTTCTTTCATCTCTTTCTTTATCACCTAATACTAATTGATATGGAATCTTTTTCATTTGTGCTTCTCTGATACGATATCCTAATTTTTCTTCTCTATCATCTAATTCAACACGAATACCTTTTTCTTCTAATAATTTAAATAATTCTTTAGAATATTCTAAGTGATATTCATTTTTAACTGGAATTACTTTCACTTGTGTAGGTGCTAACCATAATGGGAATGCTCCTGCAAAGTGTTCAATTAAGATACCAATAAATCTTTCGATAGAACCAAAGATTACACGGTGTAACATAACTGGTCTTACTTTTTCACCATTATGATCAACATAAGTACAGTCAAATCTTTCTGGTAAGTTCATATCTAATTGGATAGTTCCACATTGCCAAACTCTTCCTAAAGAATCTTTAACATGGAAGTCTAATTTTGGACCATAGAATGCTCCATCTCCTGGATTTACTTTATAGTCTTTTCCTGCTGCATGACATGCTGCAGCTAATGCTGCTTCTGATTTTTCCCAGATTGCTAAGTCACCAATATATTTCTTTTCTGGTCTAGTTGATAATTCAATATCATAAGGTAATCCTAAGTTTGTATAAACTCTATCAATAAATTTAATTAAACGAATAACTTCGCTTTCAATTTGATCTGGTGTCATAAAGATATGAGCATCATCTTGAGTAAATGTACGAACTCTGAATAATCCATTTAAAGCTCCTGAAGCTTCATGTCTATGAACTTGTCCTAATTCACCCATACGTAATGGTAAATCTTTATATGAATGTAAACCTTGTTTATAAACTAATAAACTTCCTGGACAGTTCATTGGTTTAACTGCAAATTCTCTTTCATCTACTAAAGATGTATACATATTTTCAGCATAGTTAGCCCAGTGACCTGAAGTTTCCCATAATTCTCTAGACATCATAATTGGAGTTTTAATAAATTGATATCCTTCTTTAGCATGTTCTTCATACCAGAAGTTTTCTAATGTATTTCTTAGTAACATACCATGTGGTAAGAAGAATGGCATACCTGGAGCATATTCACTCATCATAAATAAGTCTAATTCTTTACCTAATTTTTTATGATCTCTTTTTTTCGCTTCTTCTAATAAATTTAAATGTTCTTCTAATTCTTCTGGAGTTGGTAAACAAACACCATAAATTCTTTGTAATACTTTATTATCTTTGTCACCTTTCCAATAAGCACCAGAATGTTTTAATAATTTAAAGTTTCTACAAGCTTTTACTGTTTCAACGTGAGGTCCTCTACATAAATCTACAAAGTCCCCTTGTCTATAACAAGTAATATTTCCATCTTCTAATCCTTCGATTAAGTCTAATTTATAAGGATCTCCTGCAAACATGTCTAACGCTTCTTCTTTAGTAATTTCTTCTCTTACAATACGTTTTCCATCTTTACAGATTTTTTTCATTTCTTTTTCAATTTTAGCGATATCTTCATCTTTAATTACATAATCACCTAAATCAATATCATAGTAGAACCCTTCACTTACAACAGGACCTACCCAGAATTTTGCATCAGGATAAATATGTTTTACAGCTTGAGCCATTACATGGGCACATGAATGGTTTAAAGTATTTAAAGCTTCTTCATTTTTAAAATCTCTCATAATTCTTCTCCTTTTTTAAAATAAAAAGAGATTTCATCCAAAGGACGAAATCTCGTGGTACCACCTTTATTCATTATCTTACGATAACCTCAATGTCTTAACGCGACAAACGACATTCTCTTTCGAGTGTAGCCTATTAGGGAGTATCTTTATAATTATTGGAAGATTTTCACCAGCCATCTTCTCTCTAAACAATAGATTTATAAAAACATATCCTAAATCATAACCTTAATAATATTTTACCTAAAGATAAATATTTGTCAACTCAAAAACACGTTTATTCAATCGTAATTAATTGAAGATAACTTGTTGTTCCTTTGACACCAGGAGTTCCACCAGTCACTAAAATAGTTTCTCCGCTTCTAACTCCATTTTCTTTAGCTAATAAAACAGCTAAATTTAATAAACCTTCTCTAGAATCCATAACATTACATAATGCTGGAATAACACCCCAGTTTAATGATAATCTTCTCATTGTTTCTGGATAAGGTGTTGCTGCCACAATTGGACATTCTGGTCTATATCTAGACATCTTTTTCGCAGTAAATCCTGAGAAAGTAAATGCAATAATTAATGATACATTAAATTTATTTGCAATTTCAGCAACTGACATACAGATTGCTTCAGATGCATCTTGTGGTGCAGTTGCAATAGCTTTTTTATGAATTAATCCATAATCTAAAGTAGATTCAGTTTTCACTGCAATCTTAGCCATTGTTAATACTGCTTCTTCTGGATATTTCCCTTGCGCAGATTCACCAGATAACATAATCGCATCAGTTCCATCATAAATTGCATTAGCAACGTCACTGACTTCAGCACGTGTTGGTCTAGGATTTTCTTGCATAGACTCTAACATTTGTGTTGCAGTAATAACAACTTTCCCTTGTTCTTTACATTTAACAATTAAATCTTTTTGAATTAAAGGTACATCTTCAGCTGGAACTTCTACACCTAAGTCACCACGGGCAACCATGATCCCATCAGCCACTTCGATGATTTTTTCCATCTTTTCTACACCTTCACTATTTTCAATTTTAGCAATAACCTGAATATTAGGTTTACCTTGTTCAACTAAAATTTTCTTTACATCTAATACGTCTTGAGGACGACGAACAAATGATGCAGCAATATAATCAACATCTTGTTCACATCCAAAAATAATATCTTCTCTATCTTTTTTCGAAATAAAATCGAATCCTAATTCAATACCAGGAACGTTAATCCCTCTTCTATTTTTTACAAAACCATCATTTGCACAAATACAAACAATATCAGTTCCTTCAACATGGTCAACCTGTAAAGCAATTTGACCATCATTGACTAAAATAAAACCACCAGGTTTAACATCTTTATATAAATCTTTATACGTAATAGTAAAACGATCTGAAGTTCCTTCAATGTCTTCTACACAGATAACACTAACTTGCCCTTCTTTAAACTCTGTAATACCACCAACAAATTCTCCTGTACGAATTTCTGGTCCTTTCGTATCTAATAAGATTGCAACCGAAGTTCCTAATTCATCATTAATCTCACGTAAAGCAGTAATTTTCTTTAAATGCTCTTGGTGATCTCCATGAGAAAAGTTCATACGCATAACATTCATTCCTGCTTTAACTAACTTCTTTAACATTTTTGGATTATCAGAAGCAGGACCGATCGTACAAACAATCTTAGTCTTTTTCATTTTATTTCTATCCATATTTAATTTATCTCTCCTATATCCCTAACGAATTGTAATAACATCCTGATAGATTCTTTCATCTGGCTGACGTCTATGAGATAAAACTTCAGTAATAGGTAATCCAACTAAATCACCTTTTACAGTACTTACACATAAACCACCTTTTCCCTCTACTAGAAGTTCTACAGCTTTAATACCCATACGTGTTGCTAAAACACGATCTTGAGCAGAAGGTCTTCCACCTCTTTGCATATGTCCTAAAACATTTGAACGAGTTTCAAATCCTGTTGCTTCTTCAACACGTTTAGCAAGTTCAAATACATCAGTAATATGTTCAGTGATAACGACAATCGCATGATTTTTATTTTGTGATTTTGATTGTTTTAATGTATTAATTAATTCTTGTTCATCAAAACCACTTTCACTTGTAATAATCATTTCAGCACCACATGCTAATCCTGCATGAACAGCTAAATCTCCACAACGTCTTCCCATAACTTCTAAAATTGTACATCTTTGATGAGAAGCTGAAGTATCTCTTAATTTATCTAAAGTATCTACAATTGTATTTAATGCAGTATCAAATCCAATTGTAAAATCTGTATCAGGAATATCGTTATCAATTGTACCTGGAAT